>JAADIO010000001.1 GCA_013151235.1 Deltaproteobacteria bacterium
ATTTCCGTCGAAACGGCATGTGAGATCATCGCCTTCGCCATCGCCACATTCTGCCGGATAATCTGCAGCACCGCTTCGGCGTTGACATCGTCTTCCTCCTCATGCCAGCAGTCGTAGTCGGTGGAAAGAGCAATCGTCGCATAACAAAGACCCGCCTCCCGTGCCAGTTTGGCCTCCGTGGCATTGGTCATTCCGATCACCTCCACGCCCCAGGAGCGATAAATCCCGGACTCCGCCCTCGTCGAAAACTGGGGCCCTTCAATACAGAGATAGGTCCCCCCCCGGTGTACCTTGGCGCCGGCCTTTTTCCCGGCCTCTCCCAGCCGCTCGGCCAGAACCGGGCAGATCGGATCGGCCAGGGAGACATGCCCTACGATCCCCTGACCAAAGAATGTGGAGATTCGCTTCCGGGTATTGTCGTAGAACTGGTCGGGAATCACGATATCCCCCGGCGCAATTTCCTCCTTCATGCTCCCCACGGCGCTGACGGAGATGATCTGTTCCACACCGAGTTTTTTCATCGCATAGATGTTTGCACGGAAATTTATTTCCGAGGGGAGAATCCGGTGACCTTTTCCATGCCGGGGAAGAAAGGCGACATCCACTCCGTTCAGTTTTCCCAGCGTCAACGGATCGGAAGGATCGCCGAACGGGGTCCGTACCACCGCCTGCTGAAGGTCTTTGATCCCTTCGATCTCGTAGAGTCCGCTGCCGCCGATCACGCCGATTTGCGCTTTCCCCATGGTTCCTCCCTTGAAAACGGCGCTATCGTAACATCACCGGGAAAACCAGTCAAGGAAATTGACTTTTTCTCCTTGATTTTCGTTGATGTTCTGATCGATAGTAAGCAGGGATTCCAAAACCTCACGGGAGGCCCCTGTAAAATGACACCGGCCGGAACAAAAGACTGCATTCTCAGCGCCGACTGGCTTCTTCCCGTCACAGCGCCCCCGATCTCCGAAGGAGGCGTCGTCATCGTTGACGGGAAGATCCTCGCCATCGGAAAAGGAGAAGAACTCTCCCGCCGCTTCTCCCCTCTTCCCTATCGGGCCTTCCCGGGATGCATCCTCATGCCGGGCCTGATCAATGCCCACACTCATCTCGACCTGAGCCTTTTCCGGGACCGGCTTACTCTTCCCGCAGATTTCGTCTCCTGGCTCCTTGAGCTGATCCCCCTAAGACTTCAGATGGATGCGCGTCAATCCGGCGAGGCCCTCCGGCGGGGAGCCGGGGAAGCCGTTTTGAGTGGCACCACGACGATCGGAGACATCACCCGCTCCGGTGAGTCGATCCCGATTCTTCAGAAAATCGGATGCCGGGGCGTACTCTTCCGGGAAGTGATCGACCGATCCGTTCATGAAGCCTCCGCCTGGATCGAAGACCTGAAGGAGAAGATCTCTGCCATGAAAAGTGAGGCCGGAGGAAAAATCACCATCGGCATCTCTCCCCATACCCCCTATACCCTTTCGAAAGAGCGGATGGAGGCGCTGGCCGCCTTCCTGAGAGAAGTTCCCCTTCCTTGTACCATGCACATCGCCGAATCGGAAGCGGAACGGGACTATTTCCTGCACCATACGGGGGAGCTCAAGACCCGCCTCTTTCCCGCCGTCGGTTGGGGGAAAGCGCCGGACCCGGAGGAATTCGGAACCCCTTTGGAACAAGTCCGGAAACGGAGACTGCTCGACCGCCGGCTTGCCGTCATTCACGGAGTCCACCTGACACCGCAGGATATCAAACACCTGCACAGAGCCGGCAGTTCCGTCATCCTCTGTCCCCGAAGCAATGACAATCTCCGGGTCGGGAGAGCGCCGATCCGGAAACTGCTCGAAGCGGAGATCCCGACGGCCCTCGGCACCGACAGCCTTGCCAGCAACAGATCCCTCTCCCTCTGGGACGAAATGCGCTTCCTCCGGAAACGGTTCCCCCATGACGATCTTGTCACGCCGGAAAGACTGATCCGTATGGCGACCCTCGGCGGTGCAGAAGCGCTGGGCCTTTCCAATGAGACCGGTTCCATCGAAGCAGGGAAAGAAGCCGACATCATCGCCGTCAACTGCCGGATGGACGAACCGGGGCGTCTCGTCTCGACCTTGATTGCAGGAACCACCCCAGGGAAGATCCGGATGATCATGGTGGGAGGAGAGATGCTGCTCGAATCCTCGATCTCTTCCTCCTGAGGGAACCCTGGAGGATTGTTGTTCTTGACAAACATTAACGCTACGTCGCCGGCAAAAGGGGAGTTGTCAACAATAAAGATCCCCAAAATGCAGGAGCCGAAACAACATACCCCGCAAAGGAGCGCACGATGACAATCGGCCCGGATCTCATCAAAGAGTTTCGCCGGATCGTCGGCAAGGATGATGTGGACAACTCTCCCGAAGGTCGCATCAGCTATGGCTACGATGCCACACAGGTGCAACACCGGCCGGAGGTCATCCTCTACCCGTCGAACGCAGAGGAGGTCTCACGGATTCTTTCGATCTGCAATCGGGAGGGGATTCCTCTTTATCCCAGGGGTGCAGGATCGGGGTTTGCCGGAGGTGCAATCCCGGTGAAGGGCGGCGTCTCCCTGGCAATGACCCGGATGAACCGGATCAGAAAGATCGTGCCGGAGGATCTCTATGCCGTTGTTGAACCGGGCGTGATCAATGGTGCCCTGCAAAAGGCCGTGGAGAAGATGGGTCTCTTCTATCCGCCGGATCCGGGGAGCATGGCTTTTTCCACCCTGGGAGGAAACGTGGCGACCGGCGCCGCCGGCCTTCGCTCACTGAAGTACGGTGTCACCCGGGATTATGTAATGGGACTGGAGGCGGTTCTTCCCAACGGAGAGATTATCCGTCCGGGGGTCAAGACCGTGAAGGGGGTTGTCGGGTATGACATGACGCGGCTCCTCGTCGGGTCCGAGGGGACCCTGGCGGTGGTCACGGAGATCACTCTGCGCTTGATCCCCAAACCGGAGACAAGCAGGACCGTCCTGGCGGTATTTGCAGATTATCGGGATGCCGGCCGGACCGTTGCCCGAGTCATTGACGAAAAGATCATTCCGAGCGCCATGGAATTCATGGATGAAAACTGTGTGAATGCCGTGGAAGATCAGTTCCATCTGGACCTGCCCGCTCATGGTGCCGCTTACCTGTTGATTGAAGTTGACGGGAGGCCGGAAGAGACGGACCGGGAGATTGATCGGATCGACCGGATCTGCCGTCAGGAGGGGGCCGTCCATATGATGCGAGGTTCGGATCGTTCCGAAGAGGAACGTCTCTGGAAGGCCCGGCGCTCCATCTCTCAGGCGATCAACCGAATGGGATTGACCAAGGTGAACGAGGACATCGCCGTGCCGCGCAGCCGGATCCCGGAGATCCTTGACTACCTTCAGACGCTGGCACGGGAGAAGCGGATGCGAATCCTGACCTTCGGTCATGCCGGAGACGGAAACCTCCACGTCAACATCCTGATCAAAGCGGAACGACGACCGGAGGCGGAGGCGGTGGTGGAAGAGATCTTTCGTGAGGTGTTGCGTCTGGAGGGTACGATCTCGGCCGAACACGGGATCGGGATGGTTAAATCAAGATTCATCGGGATGGAGATCGCCCCACCCCTCCTCTCCGCCATGAAGCGGATCAAGGAGGCCCTTGACCCGGCGGGTATTCTCAATCCCGGCAAGATCTTTCCGGTCGATCAATCCGGGTAGGGGAACCGCCCCCCCTCCCGATCAGTCGAATAAGGCGCTGACGAACTCCTCGGGGTGGAAGTCCCGCAGGTCTTCTATTCCTTCTCCGATCCCGATCAGTTTGACGGGAATACCGAGTTCCGCCGTGATGGCGGTGACGATCCCTCCCCGGGCCGTGCCATCAAGTTTGGTAAGAACGATTCCGGTGACACCGATGGTCTCATGAAAAATCCGGGCCTGCGACAGGGCATTCTGACCGGTGGTGGCATCGAGTACCAGAAGCACCTCGTGCGGCGCGCCGGGTACCACCTTGTCCATGACCCGTTTCATCTTCTTCAACTCTTCCATCAGGTTGACCTGGGTATGCAGCCTCCCGGCCGTATCGGCGATCACGACGGGAATCTGCCGGGATTCGGCGGCCTTGAGAGCATCGAAAACCACGGCCGAAGGATCGGCGCCATCCTGATGACGAATGACCTCCGCCCCGACCCGTTTCCCCCAGATCTCCAACTGTTCCGAGGCAGCCGCACGGAAGGTATCCCCGGCGGCCAGCAACACACCTTCCCCCGCCTGTGTGAAGCGATGGGCGAGTTTGCCGATCGTCGTGGTCTTGCCGACACCGTTGACACCGATCATCATGATGACACAAGTGCCGTTCTCCGGTCGATTCAGGGAATAGCCCTGACCGGCAAGAACGCCGGTCAACTCCTCCCGGATACACTCTTTGATAATTCGGGAATCCTTCAGTTCTTTCCGCCCGATCCGCTCCCGGATCTTCTCGATCAGGGCCAGGGCATTGCCGACGCCGATATCGGATTCGACCAGGATCTCTTCCAACTCTTCGAGGGTATCGGCATCGATCTTTTTCCCCATGGAAAAAAGCCGGTCGATCTTCCCGATCAGCCCTTCCCGGGTCCGGGAGAGCCCTGCACGGAGCCGCTGGAAGAGGGAGGGTGTAACGGACGATTCAACCCCCTCCACCTCTTCGGGCCGGACTTCTTCCGTGAATTCCTCTACCACCTCAAGTGCCGGCCCTTCACTTTCCGCCTCTTCCAATACTTCCACCATCTCCACAGGCTTTTCCCCGTTTTTCATGATCGGGACTTCTTCCGGCTCGGGAAGGATCGCTGTGGGAATTTCTTCCAACAAATCGGTGTCCGGGGGTTCCACCGAAAGGCTTTTCGACGCTTCTTCTACCTGTACTTCGATCCTTGTGGGAGCGATTTCCTCCTCTTCGACTTCCGCTGCGCTCACCCCATCCGATCGAACCGGTGTTTGCTGTTTCAGGTCCTTTTCTTGCGGATGCTGTTCCTTCCGGTAAGACTCCGCCCAGGCGGTAATTTCATCAATCCGTTCATCTTTTTCTTTTCGTTTAAAAAATGCCATTGCTCTTGATCGCTTCCTTTTTGTAATGATCTATTCTCAGGGCCGGACCAGCCCCTCTTTTTCGAGAGTCCTCAAAATCCCGGACTCCCGCTTTCGCATCCGCTCGGCCTCGTATTCTGTGGTTTCATGATCGTAACCGATCAGGTGGAGTGCTCCATGGATCAGCAGACGAGCCATCTCCGTCTCGAAGGAATGGCCGTAGGCCTCCGCCTGACGGAGGGCACACTCCACAGAGATGACGATATCCCCCCACATCTCCGGTGCGGGATCCGGAAAGTCCCCCTCGTTCAGGGCGAAAGAAAGGACGTCGGTGGACCGGTCCCGGCCCCGATATTCCCGGTTGAGTTCCCGGATCGTCGGGTCATCGGTCAGCAGGAGGCTGACCTCACCCTCTTTGCGGACGATTTCGAAGACTTTTTTCAAGACTGATATCGCCGGCGTCCCTGGGTCCCTGGGGATTGTTCCCTGCCGGCTGAGCCGGATTTTCATCCTTGCGGTTTTCTCCATTCTCATCCGTCAGTTTCACGGAAGGATAATCGATCCTGTGGTGATGGATACTCGTCAGTATCGGCAGCAAACTCCGTTTGATCTCCCGGAGATCTTTCAAGGTCAGGTCGCATTCATCGAGCTGCCCGTCGAGGTAGATCCGCTCCAGGATCTTGTTCACCACCATCCCCTCGATCCGGGAGGGATTGGGACCGGCTAGTACCCGGGAGGCCGCCTCCACGGCATCGGTAATCATAACGATCGCCGCCTCCTTCGTCTGGGGTTTGGGACCCGGATAACGGAAATCCTCTTCCTTGACGGCATGGATGGAGGGATTCTCCTGATCTTTGGCTTTCTGAAAGAAATAGGTGATCAGACTCGATCCGTGATGTTGGCGGATAATATCGAGGATCGCAGGCGGAAGCTTGTTCTCCCGGGCCAGCTCCACTCCGTCCTTGATATGAGAGATCAGGATCAGGGCGCTCATGCTCGGGATTAACTTGTCGTGACGGTTTTCCACGTTGATCTGGTTCTCTACGAAATACTCCGCCTTTTGAATTTTGCCGATATCGTGATACAGAGAGCTGACCCGGGTGAGGAGGGAATTTGCACCAACCGCTTCGGCGGCTTCCTCGGCCAGGTTTCCGACCATCAGGGAATGCTGATAGGTCCCCGGTGCATGCACCAGGAGATCTTTAAGCACCCTCTGGTTCGTATCGGAAAGTTCGAGCAGCCGGATGTCCGTGGTGATTTTAAAAAGGCTTTCCAGTAACGGAACGAGCGAGGAGACCAGAACGGAAACCAGGAGACCGCCGAAAAAAGCGAAGAGGGCATCATCCAGCCCCCGGGTCAAACTGAAATCATTGTGGAGAATCGTGATCGACAATGCCGTCAGGACGTTCGCTCCCCCCACGATCATCCCACCCCGCAACAGGGCACTCCGACGCCGACAGTTCTGCACCGTCAGCGCGGCAATCACATTGCCGACCAGGGCATAGAGGGTAAAGGAGAGATCTTCATGGATCATCATCCCGGAGAGAATACTGATCATCAGGATCGGGAAGATGAAGATCCGGATTTCAAAGAGAACGCCGATCATCATACCGCAGAAGGCAAAGGGAATTCCAAAAAGTATGGAGGAGGGCTCCACGAATTCCAGGTTCGCCATCACGATCTGGGCGATCCAGTAAAAGGCCTTGATCAGACCGAGAGATCCGACGATAATCAGGCCGAGGAGCGTCAGTTTTTGCAGATCCTGTGAAATCGGCTGTTTGAAACGACGAATATAGATCAGGAAGATCCCGAGAAGGATCGCGTTGAAGAAGACAAGGCCGATAAAGGTCTGGAAGAGATTGTTCTCTTTCTGCAGGGCATTTAAGGCATTGAGCTTGGCCATGTGCCGTTCCGTAATCCGATCCCCTTCCCGGACGATCATCTCGCCTTTCTGCACCTTGAAGTAGACCGTCTTGACGGCATCCCGTTCCTTCGCCTTACGCAGTTCCGTTTCATTCTTGTTGAAGGTCAGGTTGGGTACGATCAGAAGGGAGGCAATTTCCTTGACGGCCTTTGCCGTATCCCGCGGAAGAGATGCCAGGAAGGGGTCGGAATAGCGGGCAATCGCATCATGGGCCGATTTCAGATCGAGAAAAACATCAATATCGGAGATCTTCTTCTCAAAGTTCTCCCCGATCCCCTTGATGGTAATGCCTTTATCCGCCTCTTTGAGCAAAAGATCGGGGCTGCTCACCACCCCCCGGTTCATAACCATTTTAACCAGCAGACCGACCTCGGAGGCGAGTTCAGGAGAGAATTCCTCCCGGTCGAGAATTCTCATCGTTCTCCGGGGCACCTTGATCTGCAGGATCTTTTCAAACTGCTGATGCCCCTCTTCCAGCAGTTCCTTTTCCGTACGCTGCGGTTCTTTCCCTTCCGAAGCGGGGGAGGAAGACTGCTGCCGGGCCACCGCCTTTTCCAGACCCTCATTCTCAGCCCGGAGACGTTTTCCCATGTAATAGCGGTTCATCAGGGTAAAGGCATCCTGAATCTCCTTGTCCAGACGGGAAACCACGGCCAGGTCAAAATCATAGACCGAGAGGGTCTCTTCCGTCACCTGGCGGCGTTTCTCCTCCGTCGCCTTCAGGTCGGGGACATCCAGATCCCGCGGCGCCTTGATGTTTTTCGGGCTGATGGCCCCGATCTGATACCGGGAGGAGATAAACTCGATATCCGGCAGGAGGAGAAAACTGAGAGACAAAACAATGCTGCAAACGAGCAGCCCCTTCAAGAACCAGTGCGTCCGGTAAAAGGGAACTCCCTCCACCCGGAAACCGGCCTGCAGAAATTTCCTGGACGCTTCCCACCCGGACCGGACCCGGCCGGAAAGGGTCTTGTTTTTCTTCCGGCTTTCCTTCCCGTTACTCATCGGCATCGCTCATTTCGTTTCCCTGTTTTTTTCATATTTTTCATACGCCCGGATGATGTCCTGCACAAGTTTGTGACGAATGACATCTTTATTCGAGAAGAGGGAGATCCGGATTCCGGGAACCCCCTTCAGAATCTCTTTCGCATGGATCAGACCGGAGTGTTTCTCCTTGGGCAGATCAATCTGGGTGATATCCCCCGTCAGGACCACCCGTGAATTAAAACCGAGCCGGGTCAGAAACATCTTCATCTGTTCCCGGGTCGTGTTCTGCCCCTCATCAAGGATAATAAAAGAGTCGTTCAGGGTCCGGCCGCGCATATAGGCCAACGGCGCAATCTCGATCGTTCCCCGTTCAATCAGCCGGTTCGCCCGGTCGGGCTCGATCATATCGTACAGTGCATCATAGAGCGGACGCAAATAAGGATGGATCTTCTGATAAAGATCGCCGGGAAGAAAACCGAGATGCTCACCGGCCTCCACCGCCGGACGGGTCAGAATAATCCGTCCCACTTCCTGGTTCGAAAAAGCGGCGACGGCCATGGCCATGGCCAGATAGGTCTTGCCGGTCCCCGCCGGCCCGATCCCCAAGACCACATCGTGATGCCGGATCGCTTCAATGTACTTGGATTGCGCCGGGGTTTTAGGGAGGATCACCTTCTTGCGGGAAGGAACACGGATCCCCCCGCTGAGCAGTTCCGCCAGCACCACCCCGCCATGATCGGCCAACGCCCGGATGGCAAACCCCATATCTTCGGCCCGGACCGTCCCGTTGGAAAGAGAACGGTTCAATTCCTCCAGCGCCTTCCGGGCCTGATCCACCCTTCCGGACTCCCCGCGAAGTTCCATCTTCCTGCCCCGGGCGGAGATCCGGATCTGGAAAAGTTTCTCGATCAGATCAAGGTTCTCATCATTTTGCCCGTAGAGGAGCGGCATGTTAGCCGGATCGATACTCAAAAGGGCCTGCGCACGCTTTTCCGCCAAATCAGCTCCCGACAGGAAAACAATTTTTTGCAACGCCGTCAAATTTGCTCCTATTATATCTTTGACTACAAGGGGTTACAAGAGAAGAATTCCCTGCCTTGCCGTTCCGGGAAATAGGTGGTAAAATAACAATGATTCCGGTAACTTAGGAATCCACCCCGCAAAAGGATCCGCTTCATGTTGTCGGAAAAGGACCTTAAGATCAATGAGAAGAGCTACAAGAGGACCCGGTTGGTCCTTGATGTTCTGCGCCGATTTCTGAAGGTCAATATCAAACTTCATGACCTGGGGGACCAGTTCCGAAAAGGAGATATCTTCCTCTTCAACCATTTCGCCCGGTTCGAGACCTTTATTCCCCAATACCTCATCTATGACCAGACGGGATTCATGTGTCGTTCGCTGGCCGCCCCGGAACTCTTCAACGACGACACCTTCGGAAATTACCTTGCCGGAATCGGTGCCATTCCGACGGACCTGGAAAATGTCATTCATTTCATGGCCTGCGAGATCAACCGGGGATACAAGGCGGTCATCTTCCCGGAAGGGGCGATGATCAAGAATCGACGGGTCCTCGGGCCGAAGGGACGATTCCGGATCTATTCCCGCGAAAAAGGAAAATATCGCAAGCCTCATACCGGCGCCGCCGTGATTGCCCTCTATGCCCAGCAGATCCGGGACCTCTTTCGCCTGGCCTATGCGCGGAAAAATCAAGCGAAGATGAAAGAGATCGCCGTCCTGTTTCATACCGAGGATCTCGAACGGGCGTTGGAGATCGCCTCCGAACCGGTCCGGATCGTCCCGGCCAACATCACCTTCTACCCTCTGCGGGGGGACGAAAACTTTCTGACCAAGGTGGCCGATCGTCTCGGGAAGATCCCTAATGAGCGAGTGGAAGAGGAATTGATCGTTGAGGGGAATATTCTTTTCAAGAACACGGACATGGACATCCGCATAGGCGATCCGATCGAAATCCGGGACTATTTCAAACGGACCGATCTCTCCCTGCTCCGTACACGATACTTTGTGGATCAACGGCGTATTCTCAAGAGCGCCGCCGCCCGTCTGCTCACCCGGATGGAGATCCTCCGTTCGGAGATCCAGTCCGAGCGGATCATGGTCGATTACATGCAGTCAATCTATTCCCTCGTTACCGTCAACCTCGGGCACCTCTGTGCGGAACTGATTTACGAACTGCTCCAGCATTACAAGCAGCATGAGGTCTCCCGGGAGTTCTTCGACCAGGCCCTTTATATGACGATCAAGAAGGCACAGGAATCGGAGCGAATTTTTCTGCACCGCAGTCTGTTAAACCCGGATCGCTATGACTCCCTCCTGACCCACGACAACCGGGACATCCGGGATATCCTGCTGCAGGCGGCCGCCGCCGATCTCATACGTATCCGGGAGGACCGCTACTTTTTTCTGCCTGCGCTGGAGGAGAATTACGATTTTGACGAAATCCGGATCAAAAATTTCCTGAAGGTCCGCTACAATGAAGTGCGCCCCATCCCGGCCCTTCAGAAAGCCGTCCGGGAGGTGTTGACACATTTCGACAAACTCAACCGGCCCCGTGCCTGGACGGAAATGCTCCATGACGATGACCTGCGCAGTCATCAAAGAGACCGCATGATCTTCTGTACGGAAAAATACGACGAGATCAATCGACAGGAAACAAGGACTTACTCCGGCGCCCCCTTCTTCCTTTCCCCCACCGATGGCGGATCACAAGTCGGGGTCCTGCTGATTCACGGGTTCACGGCCTCCCCCGCCGAGACCCGTCCTCTCGGTGAGTTTCTGACATCCCGGGGTTTTGTGACGTACGGCGTCCGTCTGAAAGGGCACGGCACCTCCCCCTGCGACCTTGACTTTCGGACCCTCGACGAGTGGTACCGTTCCACTCTCCGCGGGTGGAACATCCTGCGAAAGATTTGTGAAAAAATGGTCGTCGTCGGTTTTTCCATGGGAGGGAATCTGGCCCTGATGCTGGCCGAAGAAAAAGGAAACGCCGTGGACGGCCTTGTGACAATTTCCACGCCGCTGAAGATCCATGACAAGAACATCTTCTTTGCCGGCCTCATGCACCGGGTCAACCAACTGGTCGGTGTTCTTCCCTACCTTGACGGCATCAAACGTTTCACAAAGAGTGACCCGGAAAACCCGGAGATCAATTACCGGAATATCCCGATCAGCGCCCTCCGGGAATTCCAGCATACCATGGAACGGACGATCGAGATCCTACCGGAGATCTTCTGCCCGACATTGATCCTCCAGGGAAAAGAAGACCCGACGGTCGATCCCGTCAGTGCAAAGATGATTTACGAAGGGATCGCCTCACCGGAAAAGAGGCTGGTGATGGTGGAGGCGGACCATCATGTCATCATCCGGGAAAAGGCCTCCGCCGTCCACCGGGAAGTGCTGCGGTTTCTCAATCAGTTCACCGGGTCTACTCGCCCTGAAGATTCACATGCAAAGCCGACAGAATATTCGGAAATGACCGGATCTCGTTGAGGACTTCGCCGGAAACGGCCGCGTCCACACAGAGCAGGGTAATCGCCTTTTCGCCCGCCGGATCCCGGCCGTTGTACATCCGGGCGATATTGATTCCGTTCCGGCCCAGCAATTCTCCGACATCGGCGATCACGCCCGGACGGTCCAGATTGAAGATCACGAGAAAATCCCCCTCCGGTACGGCCTCCAGATCAAAGCCGTCGATCCGGACAATTCGGGGGACACGATCATCAAAGAGAGTGCCGGAGATCTCCCCCTCTTCACGATCCGTGATCACTTTCACCGTCACCAGTTTCCGGTAATTTGCGCTCATACTTTCCCGCATTTCGGAAATCCGGACCCCCCGTTCTTCGGCCAAGCTCCGGGCATTGATCCGATTCACCCGCTCTCCCAACACCGGGCGCAAGAGTCCCGCCAGGATCGCATGCGTGAATGCGGAGAGGGCCGGCAGATCGTCTTCGCCTGCGCGCTGGACCGTTACTTCCCGGAGACCGGAGGGGTGGAGCTGACTGACAAACTGTCCCAGCGCTTCTCCGAGGTTGAGCCAGAGAGTATCGCCGGGCGTGCTCTTCTCCCCGCCGGGCAGGTTGACGGCATGAGTAATGATCGCCTGTTGCAGATAATCGATGACCGATTTCGCCAGCTCGACGGACCCGCCGCTCAAGGCCTCCTCCGTATATGCGGAAAGAGCGGGGGCACAGATCACCCGGTCGGAAAGGTAGAGAGGATGGCGATCGAGCGGTTCCCGGCGGTGAAGATCAAGTGCAACCCCCCCGACCCGTTCTTTGATGACGGCATCATAGAGAGCGGTTTCATCGATCAGCTCCGGAGTGGAACCGTTCACCAGCAAGACCCCCCGTTTCATCCGGGCAAGCGCCTCGGTTCCGATCATCCCCCGCGTTTCGTCATTGAGCGGGGCATGGAGCGTAATCAGATCGGCGGACGCCAGTAATGCCGGAAGGTCCACGGACCGGAATCCCTGGCGTTCGATCATATCGGTGGACAAATAGGGATCACAGACGATCACTTCCATTTCCAGCCCGGCGGCACGGGAGGCCACCAGAGAACCGACGGAGCCGAAGCCGATCACGCCGAGGACTTTCTTCCGGAGTTCCATCCCTTTCAACGGCTGCCGTTCCCAGCTCCCCTTTTTGATCATCCCGTCGGCCATCGTCACCTTCCGGGCCAACCCGAAGATCAGGGCCAGGGCATGCTCTGCAACGGAAACGGTTACACTCTCCGGAGCATTCAGGACCAGCACACCCCGTCGGGTTGCCGCTTCCACGTCCAGCGCCGGTCTGCCGACACCCAGCAGACCGATCACCCGAAGATCTTCACCCGCCGCAAGCACCTCACGATTTACGGGAGTACGGGTGCCGGCAATCAGGACCTCGGTCTTGACAATTGCCTGCCGTAATCTTTCAGCGGTACACACCGAAGAGGATAAGACCTCCACTTCCCCGACATCTTTCAGCAGGTCGAGACCTGCCGGATCGAGGGCTGCAGCAACCAGAATTTTCATCGCGACTCCTTCCCCTTCGGCTTCCGCTTCTATCTAATACAGTTACAGGGGAAATGTCAACGGTGAATGCCTCCCGAAAATGAGAGACCGTCCGGACGCTCTCTCAGCCCGGGATAAAAGACTTACCTTGAATTCCGGCGGAACATTGGATAGTATAATAAAAATCTATCGATCACGACCACCAGGGATGTCCATTTCCATCCGGGAAGTGTTCTTCGATATAGAAGGTGCTGATGACCCTTCCATTCAAGCGCTCCGATGAACCCACCATCGGCGCTGAAGTCGAAATGCAGATCGTAGACTTGAAGACCCGGCACCAGGCCTCCAGGGTCATGGAGATCCTGGACCGGGTTCCAAAGTCCCTGAAGGAACGGATCAAGCCGGAGTTCCTCCAGTCGACCCTGGAGGTGAACACGGAGATCTGCCATGATCCGGCACAGGTGGAAGCCAACCTCCGGGAGTTTTTTGCCCTGACGCACAGAATAGCGGGCAAGCTGGGACTCGGTCTCCTCTGTGCCTCAACGCACCCCATCTCCTCCTGGAAGGAACAGATCGTTACCCCCGACCCGCGGTACCTGCGCCTGCAGGAGGAATTCCAATTCCTGGGACGACGCCTCAACATCTGCGGTTTTCATGTTCATATCGGGATAACGGACGGGGACAAAGCCGCGGCAATCCTGAATATTCTCCGCGGATATCTTCCGCACCTTCTGGCCCTCTCCACCAGTTCCCCCTTCTGGTCGGGATACAACACCGGCCTCTACTCCTCCCGGATCAACATCTTCCAGGTCCTCCCCACGGCGGGACTTCCCCCCCGGATCAAAAACTGGCGGGAATTCGAAAAGCTTGTGGAGATTCTCATCTCGACGCGGACCATAGAAACCCCCCGGGAAATCTGGTGGGAGGCACGTCCGCACCCGCTCTTCGGGACCATTGAGGTCCGGGTCTGCGATTCTCCTTCGACGATTCAGGATATGCTGGTACTCACGGCATGTATCCAGGCCCTTGTCGTTCGGCTCTGCAACCTGTATGATAAAAAGGAACTCCCGGAAATTCCTCTACGCCAATTAGTAGAAGAGAACCGATGGCAGGCAGCACGACACGGTTTCGAAGGCTATTTTATCGATTATACTACGCACAAGACGATCCCCATCCATCGGGCCGTGAAAAATCTTCTGCAACGGCTCCGGCGTACGGCCGAACGCCTGGGAACCCTCTCCTATCTGGAACAGGTGGATCGGATTTTCTCAGAAGGAACGAGTGCGCATCAGCAACTCCGGGTTTTCAAAAGAACCGGCAGTCTCATTTCCGTGGTTGATGATCTGATGGAGAAACTGAAATCATGATTACCGTTGATGAGATCAAGGAAAAGACCTATGCCATCAGAGAAGAACTGATTGCGCTTCGCAGACACCTCCATCGGCATCCTGAGCTGGGCAACAAAGAGATTCAGACCTCCGAACTCCTCCGGAAACACCTTTCCGGGATGAACCTCGAAGTAAAAACCGGGCTTGCCGTCACCGGCATCACGGCCCTGCTTCGCGGTGGGGCACCGGGAAGAACGATCGGTATCCGCTCCGACATGGATGCACTGCCGATCCAGGACAAGAAAAAGACCTCCTATCGATCCGAAGTCCCCGGGGTGATGCATGCCTGTGGACATGACCTCCATATGGCCACACTCATCGGTGCCGCCCGGGTCCTCTCGCAGTTTCAAGATCGATTGCCGGGGAATGTCAAGTTCATCTTTCAGCCCTGCGAGGAGCGAGTCCTGGGAGCAGATCGGATGATCGCCGCCGGCGTACTGGACAATCCCCCCGTCTCCGTCATGCTCGGTTTCCACAGTTATCCCCTTCTGCCGACCGGCGTGATCGGAATCAAGCAAGGGGTCATGATGGCCTCGGCGGATCTCTTCTCGATTCACCTCTACGGGAAAGCCGGTCATGCCGCCAAACCCCATCTGGCCGTCGATGCCATCGCCATCGCCGCCATGGTGATCCATGCCCTGCACCTGATTGTGAGCAGTCGGATCGATCCGGTTCATCCGGCCCTGGTCTCCATCGGCATGATCCGTGGGGGGACGGCGGAGAATATCGTCTGTGACCATGTAGAGTTGCGCGGAACGATCCGGACCACCTCCAATAAGACCCGGAAACTGATCTTCGAAAAAATCGAGAAAAAAGTCCGGGGAATCACGGAAGGGATGGAAGGGCGCTACCGGCTGAACATCGACCGCGGCTCCCCTCTCCTGAATAATCATCCGGTCATTACCCGGATCGTGGAAGAGTGTGCCACGGAGATCCTCGGCCCGGAGCGAGTACAGTCCCTGACGGAACCCTCCCTCGGCGGCGAAGACTTCTCTTCCTATATTGAAAAAGTGCCGGGAACCTACTTCCGGATCGGAACGGGAAACCCGGCCAAGGATACCTGCCATTACCTGCATAGTGATCTTTTTGACGTGGATGAGACGGCCATTCCCGAAGCAGTGCAAGTCCTCTGCTGGTCGGTGCTGCGCCTTCTCCAAACCAACGACCTGGAAGAGTAGATGCCGTGCTTCGGGAACCGGAGACGGGTGAAATAGCGGGGCCGGAAAGTATCGGCAGAGAGGCGCAGCCATCACCGTTTGATCAGCTGCCCGATCTCAAAAAAAAACCCCGGCAACGGGCGGAAGAATAATTTTCCCGAATGCCGGGGCTTTAAAGTCGCATCAAAAAGACTTATGTGAACAAATTAATCTGCGCTTCACTCGCAATATCAAGATAGGAAGCCGCACCGACAAAATCAATACCATCGATAAACTCACTTTGATCAAAACCGAAAAGATCGACCGTCATCTGGCAGGCCATCATCCTGACGCCGGCATCCAAGCAGAGGCTCCTTAGTTCCTCCACGGAGGCAACACCGACATTGGCGATCGTCTTTTTCATCAGTGTCGTAGCAACGGTCTCGTAACCGGGGATGTTGGCCTGAATGATGTTGGGGATATTCCAGTTGATTCCCCGAAACCACTTGGGACCCACGGGCATTTTCATCGGCATGGCCGGGTTGCCGAGGGGACTGACTTGTGCCGTGATCTTCTTTTTCAGGAGGGTCAGTCCGTAAAAGGTGAAGAAAATCGTCACATCAAAATCAAGTGACGCTGCGGTGGAGCCGAGGATAAAAGGCGGATAGGCCCAATCAAGCGTTCCCTTTGTTGCAATGATTGTCATCTTTGTACCCATACGAATCTCCTCCTTACGGCCGAACGATCATCGTTCGCCTACGGTTAAGGTTTTCCCCGGCAAAGGGGCTGCGCGGTACACCCTTTGACGTTCGATCCCCCCCCATGACCCTTAAAGGAATGTATGAGCGGACAAATCCGCAGGCCAAGGTGAATCGAAGAGGCAAAGATACTTTGAGATGGCTAACTTATCAGAAAGAAAACAAAAAGAAAAGAAAAAAATGACACCCGATTCAGGGCATCTTGATCCCCCGCTGCACTTCCTGAATAAACATCGCCTGAAGCTGTTTCATCCGTGTTCCCACAATTTCGGCGATGTTACGCATCAGGAAGAATCCGAAGTCCCTGTCGTCCCGGCAAATTTTCAGGAGGGAATCCCCATCCATGACAAGGACTTTCAACGATTCCCGGCAGACACCCGCCAGGGTATAACAATGGGGGGGGACCAGCGCCGACCAGCCCACGGACTCACCCCTTCCCTTTGAATCGATCGTCAGTTCGCCTTCCACCTGACCGATCTTGAACCGAAAGGTGAGGTCCAGGACCCCTTCCCGTATCACATAAAGGACATCCGCTTTTTCCCCTTCCTCAAAGATTCGTGTACCGGGCGCGAAGACCACCTCTTCGGAAATCAACAATACCCGCTCGAGATTCAGTACTGAAATGTCCTGAAAAAGCCTGTTTCCCAATAGTTCATCCGTCGTTGCCATGGCTCCCTCCTGTCCCTGCAGCACTGGACATGCTTCCCTCCGGAATCTCTCTACGATTCGGGAAGGCCATTGATTCAGGTCCGGCCCTCTCCCGAACTAATCGGAAGCGTTCACCGGATGCCCGCTCTCCTCCTGCTCCCGCCCCCCGCCGCGCCCAAAGACCCTGGCCGTCTCATCGGTCAGCAAACCGCAGGCGATGTAATTCACAACCCAGAGAAGAACCGCGACAATCGGAATTGCGACAAAAGCGATTCCGCTGCCCGGCCCGGTTGATTCGTGAAGCTGGTGCGCGCTGTTGATCAAATAGAAAAACCAGCCGAAAAAACTCAGGATAAAAAGATTAAAACAGAAGACCATTGCAATTTGCACCAGGAGTACTGATTTACTTGGGGCTTTTTCCATTGTGGTTCCCTCCCATGATGTTCAGTTTTTCGTCGTACCGATGTGTACTTCATCCCCGCTCCCGTGAATCACCATCCTGGTCCTCCGCATCAGGACCGGTTGGTAAAGATAATTGACATAGGCACTGACCCGCAGTTCTTCCTTCGGCGCCACGAGAAATTTGAACTCTACCATCCGTCTTTCGCCCGGCAACAGACGGTTGTCCTCCAGGACCCGCCCCGGTTTCAGAAAAAATCCGGCATCATCGGCAAATGCTTCTCCGCTTTCCTGCTCCACCAACCGTTTGCGAAAGACCTTCGAGCGGGTAAGGCCCCTGCCAACGGCCCCCGTTTGCACTTCACAGATCAGCACCAGGCTCCGCGAGGGCATCCCGGTCGGGACGCAGTGCCCACATCCGGTATTGAGGATCCGGACCCGGACGGTCAGATGGCCGTCTACCCGATCCACCCGGCTTATTCGCACACGTAATTCTCCCGTAGACTCCTGCAGATTCCCGGCCTCACCGGAACCTGTATCCGCCGAATTTCTTTTGCCGGGCCGGACCATCCGATGATCCCGTGGTGTCCCTTTTGAGGAGGCCATGTGACATCCCTGGCAAGAGGTGTTGTTCCCGGCAAAAGGACCGGCCTTCCACTCCGAATACGTTCCGAGGAGAGTCACTCCGTTTTCGGCGGTATATTCATGGCAGGCGGCACAGAACCCGGATTGCCGGAGTGCATCGGGAATCCGCCGGTCATGAAAGGAGCGCCCCCGCAGCCAGTCGATCCCCTTGAGCATCTCCCGGTTGATAAAAAAAGGATTCTCAGGGTCCCCGAGATCGATACCGCTCACGGAATGACAGAAGTCGCAAGTCACTCCCTCATTCGTAATGGGAAGATGTTTCGAATAATCACGCGTCAACAGAGTCGTCGGGGCATGACACCGCATGCAAAGTTTCTTCGCCTTCCCGCCGGAAGCAAGACAGGCCTGGGCGAGAGAGGTCTCAAAGATCGGGTCATCAGACGAATGTGCATGCATCGACTCTTTCCACATGGCATAGATCTGCGGGTGACATTTACCGCAGGCCTTGGCCGGGATGAATGCGTCCCGGTAAAGAGGATTTACGGGAAGCATCTTTTCCCCGGTACACTTTTCCACCGAGACGAGGAAGAAAAGGAAAAAGAAGATCGAAAGCCGGGTCATGGAGATCACCGCCGCCTCGTTCCTGCCGGCGTCATGAAATATCCGTCGGTATCCACGGGCCCGCCCACCGGCAAGCCGCCCGCCAACTGCCTCCATAGGTAATGCAACGGTTATGCCATTCCGAATGTACGGAGAAGAAATATTTCAATCGACTGATTTTCCAAGGGTTTTTCTCTTTCCCCGTCTTCACACGGGCTGAACGGGATCCGGGCAGTGACCGATTATGGGATCAACGCTGATCCCTCATTCTTTCAAAGAGATAGGATGTTTTCGTATCGACCGGCGGTCGCGGGTGTATGGAAACCGGGCGCTTGATCCATCCTCATCCAGCGCCGAACCGCAAGAGAAAAAACTCCATGAATCAGGCGAAAAATCAAGGCGTTACATCGATCATTTTTTCGATCTGCAGGCGGTCATAACCTTTGGCACATCTTTTGCTTTTCAGAAGTCGGCAGAAGTCGGAACGATTCATGCCACCAAGGACTTTCAGGCAAGGAGCCCTGCATGATGGACAAAATATGGATGGTCAACGCCCCGGTTTTCTTCTCCCTCTCCTTCCTGCTTCTCTTCTCTGCGAAGGGATACGCCGTAGAACAGCCGATTCAGTTCAATCATTACAAGCACACTCAGGAACTGGAACTGGAATGCGTGATGTGTCACATCGGTGTTCGAAACCGGGTTCGGGCGACGCTCCCTAGTGTCGAGATCTGCATCGGTTGTCATGAGGAAGCCGTGACCGACAGTCCCGAGGAGGAAAAAATCCGGGAATACGATTCACGAGGGGAAGAAATCCCCTGGCAGCGGCTCTTCCGGGTTCCCCCCCACGTTTTCTTTTCGCATCGCCGCCATGTTACGGTTGCCGGACTCGACTGCACGAAATGTCACGGAGATATGGCCATGCGCAAAACACCCCCTCGAAAAGCACCGATGCGAATTTCCATGAGCTATTGCCTCTCCTGTCACCGGCAGTTGAAGGCCAGTACGGATTGCGTTTCCTGCCATCGTTGATCAAGCGAGGGAAGAATAATTATGAAAAGAAGAAAATTTATCAAGCTTTTAGGCGGTTCCACCACCTTCGCCCTGGCGTATGGATACGGTCTGTTTCCTCCCCCGAAAGGATTCGGGAAGGCGGAAGCACTCAAGATAGGGGAAGAGGATCTGTCTCTGCGTCCCCCTGAAGAGAAATGGGTTCCCACCGTCTGCCGACAATGTCAGGGCGGTTGCGGCATCCTGGTCAGGGTCATCGGCAACCGGGCCGTAAAGATCGACGGCAATCCCCTCCACCCGATCAACCGGGGAAGGCTCTGCGCCCGGGGGCAGTCCGGTCTGCAGTTCCTCTATGACCCGGATCGGATTCGGGGTCCCCTCATCCGGAAGGGTGAACGGGGAGAAGACCGATGGGAATCCGTCTCCTGGGACAAGGCACTGACAACCCTGCAGAAAAAATTAAAAATTTTGAGGAACAAGAAACGGCCGGAGTCTCTCGTGATGCTTTCCGGCATTCGGCAGGGACTGGCAGGAAAAGCAACTTCCCGTTTCATGGAAGCTTACGGTTCTCCCAACCTGATTACCAGCCGGCCGGATCTCTCCAGGGGTTTCATCCCGGCGGTTGAACTCATGCAGGGGGCCGGGGCCGGCATCACCTATGATATCGAAAATGCAAACTACATCCTCTCCTTCAACAGCGGGCTCCTCGAAGATCATTGGTCTCCCGTGCAGATTTACCAGGCCTATGGAAAATTCCGAAGAGAACGAAAGGGGGTTCGCGGCAAACTGGTCCAGGTGGAGCCAAGACTCTCCGTCACCGCGGCCAAGGCCGATCAGTGGATCCCGGTCAAGCCCGGAACGGAAGGGGTTCTGGCCATGGGGATCGCGTCCGTCCTGATCATCGAAAGACGCTACGATGAATCCTTTCTCCGGAACAGGACCTTCGGCTTTGAGGACTGGGCGGATTCGGAAGGAACGATCCATCCGGGATTCAAAACCCTCGTGATCCAGGAATATCCACTGGATCAGGTAGAAAAAACAACGGGGGTTCCCAGGGATACGATCGTCCGGATCGCCCGTGAATTTGCCGATCACGGTCCGGCGCTCGCCATCGGGAACGACGCCTTCGGCGTGGGCAATCCGGGGCTTTATAACCGAATGGCGATCCACGCCCTGAATGCCCTGGCCGGCAACATCCAGAAGGACGGCGGCATCCGTTCCAATGCGAAGCAACCGGATCTCTCCTTGCCTCCACAGACCCCGGACGCCGTCGCCCGGCAGGGGCTTTCAAAACCGAGGATCGACGGCGCCGGTACCGGTCGTGATTCCCTGACCGCCGATCTTCCGGAAAATATCCCGGATCGAATCCTGGAGCATACACCCTACCCCGTTGAGATTCTCCTTCTTCATCACGCAAACGCCCTCTACGACAGCACGGAACCGGACAAACTACAGGCCGCTCTTAAAGAGGTCCCCTTCATCGCGAGCTTCTCTTCCTTCCTGGATGAGACCACCCGATACGCCGATCTGATCCTGCCCGACTCCATCTACCTGGAAAAATGGGATCTGGATGCGACCTACACGCTCAAGGGGAATCCGGTGGTCAACCTGAGCCGCCCCGTCCTTCCACCCGTATTCAACACGCGCGACACCGTCGAAGTTCTTGCGGCTCTCTCCAGGAAGCTGGGTGGGAGTCCCGCCGAGGCCTTTCCCGCCTCCCATCCGGAAGGGATCATTCAGGCCGCCGTCAGGAAGCTGCATCGTACCGGTCAGGGCGAACCTTTCGGAGCCCCCTTGGAAGAACTCTGGACAAAATTACTGGAACAGAGTGGATGGAAGGTCCGGAACAGGGAGACTTTCGACAACTTCTGGTCAAAACTTCGGGAACGGGGCGGCTGGTGGGACCCCGTCTACTATCCCTATGAATGGCGCCGGGTCTTCAGTACGCCCTCCGGCCGTTTTGAATTCTTCAGTCTGACGGTCAAGAAGTATCTCGAAGGCCTCGGGGCCACGGAAAGGGACCTTGCCCTGAATGCAATGCCGCAGACAGCAAACATGAAACGTGCCGATGCCGGCGCGCTACCCCACGGAAATACCGAAAAACCGGGGAGAAACGAAGAACGCTACCCTTTCGAGATCCATCCCTATGTCATCCCGATCCTCAGCCATCTGCATCATACCAATGAACCCTGGCTGCAGGACATTACCGGCTTCCATCTCTATCAGAGCTGGCATACCTGGGTGGAAATCAACCCGAAGGATGCGCACGAACAGGGCATCGGGAACGGGGAGTGGGTCACCGTAGAGTCTTCCCGGGGAAAGATCCGGGCCCGGGCACGCCTCTTTGAAGGAGTAATGCCCCACGTCATCAATCTCCCCGTGGGCCTGGGCCACGAAGCAGGCGGACGGTGGACGGCGGGGATCGGAGAAAATGTCCCCCGGCTCCTGCAAACAAAACGGGAACCGGTAACGGGAAAAACTCGATACGCCCGGTCCCGTGCACGGCTGATCCGTAACCCGACCTGAAAGAACAGTGTAATGGAGGAAGGAGAAGAAGATGCCGAAATGGGGCATGGTCATTGACCTGGACAAATGTACGGCCTGTCAGGCCTGTGTCGTCGCCTGTCAGGCGGAGAATAATATCCCGAATGCAAACCCGGAAACCGCTGCCAAAGGACGCAACATCCACTGGATGGAGATGATCCCCTTTATCGAGGGAGAATTTCCCCACACCAAAATGCGGCTCCTCCCCCTCCCCTGCATGCACTGTGAGAACGCCCCCTGCACCAAGGTCTGCCCGGTCGGAGCCACCCAGATCAGTTCGGAAGGTATTGTAGGACAGATTTACCCCCGGTGCATCGGATGCCGCTACTGCACCACCGCCTGCCCTTATACCGTAAAATCTTTCAACTGGTTCAACCCGACCTGGCCGAAAGGGATGGAGCGGTATCTCAACCCCGATGTCTCGGTTCGTTACGATGGTGTTGTGGAGAAATGTACCTTCTGCTCCCATCGTCTGCAGAAGGCCCGGGATCAGGCCCGATTTGAGGGAAGAGAACTGGGGCCGGATGATTACATTCCCGCCTGTGTACAGACCTGCCCGGCCGAGGCGATGTATTTCGGTGATCTCGACAACCCCAAATCAGTCGTCTCCATTCTTGCAAGAAGTAAACGTTCTTTCCGCCTGATGGAAGACTTGGGGACCCGTCCAAAAGTCATCTATTTAAGCGAAGGAGTCTGAAATGGATCTGGCAAAGGTCTTGGAACAGGATGAAGAGATCCTCCTGAAACCGATTCAGGAATCCCACAGGAACTTTTACATTACGGTTGTGCTCCTCTCCGCCGTCGTGGCCTGGTCCTTGGTCGCCTATTTCCACCAGTTGCGCAACGGCCTGGGCGTCACGGGGTTGAACCGGCCTGTCTACTGGGGGTTCTATATCACGAACTTTGTTTTCTTTATCGGGATCAGCCATGCAGGGACCCTGATCTCCGCCATTCTCCGGATTGCACGGGCGGAGTGGCGCCGTGCGATCACACGTTCCGCCGAGGTAATTACCGTCATGGTCATCTTCTTCGGCGTCGCCAGCATTCTGATGGACCTGGGTCGCCCCGACCGGGTCCTCTACATCATCAAGTTCGGACGTTTTCAATCCCCTCTTCTCTGGGACGTCACCAGTATCACGATCTATCTGACCGGCAGCACCGTTTATCTCTATCTTCCCCTGATCCCCGACATCGCCCTGATGCGGGACAAAGTGAAAAAACGGAAATGGTTTTACTCCGTCCTTGCCCTCGGCTGGAGGGGGACACCCAAGCAGTGGCACCGCCTGGAGAAGGCCATTGCCGTTATGGCTATTCTCGTCATTCCCGTTGCCGTCTCCGTCCATACCGTGGTCTCCTACGTCTTTGGGATGACCGTCCAGCCGATGTGGCATTCCGCGATCTTCGGCCCTTACTTCGTCGTCGGTGCAATCTATTCCGGCATTGCCGCTCTGATTGTCGCCATGGCCTTAATCCGATGGGTCTATCACCTGGAGAACTATCTCAAAGATATTCACTTCCAGAATCTGGGAATTCTCCTTTTCGTCATGACCCTGCTCTGGACTTATTTCACCTTCTGCGAGTATCTGACAACCTTCTATGGAGCCGAACCTGCACACATGCAGGTCTTCTGGTCGAAGTTCACCGGGGAATACCGGCATGAGTTCTGGGGAATGGTTGTTTGCTGTTTCGTGATCCCCGTCATCTTCCTGAGCAACCGGAAGATGCGGACCATGACGGGAATGGTCTTCGCCTCCCTCGCGATTACCGTCGGAATGTGGCTGGAACGGTTCATTATCGTCGTGCCGACCCTGGCCAACCCCCGACTCCCCTACGAACGGGGAATCTACCACCCCAGTTGGGTCGAACTCTCTCTGCTCGCCGGCTGTTTTGCGGCCTTTATTCTCTGCTATGTACTCTTTACCAAGTTCTTTCCCATCGTCTCCGTCTGGGAAATTCAGGAAGGACGCAAGCATGCCGTATCGGAAGTGGCGGCCCGTGTCAGGACCTATCTTCCGGGCAACCCGACCCCGGACAAAACGGATGCCGGCACCCCCGCCATCCCCAAGGTGGAACCCTTGATCGGGGATTCATGAAGCATACGCTGATCAACAAGGAGGTGAGCGTTATGAAACAAAAAGCAACGACTCAAACGCAAAGGAACATTCGATCAAGCTTGTCCTTTCTCCTTCTGTTTCTCTTCTGTGGAGAATTCTTTTTCATCCCCACAGTCGTAAACGCCGTTGAACGGGATGTCTCC
Source organism: Deltaproteobacteria bacterium (assembly GCA_013151235.1). Lineage (NCBI taxonomy): Bacteria > Pseudomonadati > Myxococcota > Myxococcia > Deltaproteobacteria bacterium. Next base: position 24,278 of record JAADIO010000001.1, read on the forward strand.
TTCGTCTTCCCTGATGATGCCGGCCGCGGCTGGAAACTGTTCCTTTCCAAAAACTGTATTCACTGCCATGCCATCTGGGGACAGGGAGACGGGACCATCGGTCCCGACTTGGGACGGATCCATATCAGCCTCCTCTCGGAGGGGCAGCTCGCCACGAATATCGTGAACCACCTTCCCACCATGTGGGAAAAGATGCAGGAAGAAAGTATCCGTTACGAAAAGATCAATAAAAAGGAAATGGGGAATCTTTTCTCTTTCCTCTACTTTATCCGCTATGTTGATGAACCGGGCGACCCGGTACAGGGAAAAGCGCTGCTCACGGCCAGGAATTGCACTACCTGCCACTCCATCCTCGGGAAAGGCGGATCGATCGGACCGGACCTGACGCGATGGGGAGTCTATATCAACCCGATCGTCTGGGCACAGAAAATGTGGGTTCACGCCCCCCGAATGGAAGAAGAGATGCGAAAGAAGAATCTGCCCTGGCCGATTCTGAATGCCAAAGACATGGTCAACCTTGTCGCCTATATCCAAAGCATCAGCGGCAAGATCCAGGAAGAATATCACCTGGAGCCGGGCGCCCCCGTGGAAGGAAGAAAATTATTCAAGACAAAGGCCTGCATCGAGTGCCACGCCATCGAGGGGAAAGGAAAACATGTGGGACCCGATTTCGGGAAGATCAAATTTCCCCGGACCCTGGCCGGCATGGCGGCCCTCATGTGGAACCATTCTCCGGAGATGATGAAAATGATGAAGATCCGCCGGATCCCCCGGAAGGATATCCGTCCCCAGGAAATGGCCGACATCATTGCCTATCTTTTTGCCGTCCGATATTTTGACCCCCCGGGGAATCCTTCCCGCGGCGAAAAGGTCTTTGAAGAAAAAAACTGCGTCATCTGCCATACCGTCGGCGCCGGTGGACGGGCCGGAACGATCGGTCCCAATTTGGCCCGGTTACCGAAGATCTCGGTGATCAGTCTGACACAGTCCATTTGGAATCACGGTCCGCAGATGATGAAGAAGATGCGGGATTACGGATTTTCCTGGCCGGTACTCCACGGTACGGACATCAACGACATCGTTGCTTATCTGCAGTCGGTACACGTAAGATAGGCCATCCGACCCGATTTCCGTCATCCGGAATTCAAAACGCCCCCAAAAGGGGGCGTTTTCGTTTGCGCACTGTGCGGAGCAAGATCACCTCGCTTGATGACAGACGTTGCATTCCGCACTGACCGTATAGCGGTAAGGAGACCCCCAGGTGACCGATGTCTGGTTCTGATGGCAGGCAACGTTGGTGCAGGTTTTCGTAGCAGGATCGAAGGAAGCGGTACTTAGATCCTGGGGGGTCTTCAGGGTCACCGGATCCGGCGTAAACACCACGTCTTTTGTGCCGTTGACATGCTTGGCCTTGTTGAATATATCGACATTCTCGAAGGTCGTCTCCCCCTGTGCATCCTGGGTCCATGGAGCCTCATCCCGTACCGTATCGTAATGACAGGTCCGACACTGAAGTGGGCCGAATCCCATATTCCAGGCATGAAGGCTGACGTCACCGTTTTGATCACGCCATCCGTGACTGTCACCGGCACCGGCGGAATCGACGGACGCATCATTGATGATCGGGAAACCGTGACAGCCGTTGCAGCCGAACTGATCCACCCCCCATTGCGGGGTGCGGTAACGGCGGGTCTGAACAACGAGACTCTGCCAGGTCGGATCGTAGATCAATGGATAGATGATATTCCCGTCAACAACGGTCGGTTCCGGCACGGCGTCCGTCGTCGTCGTCACGGTTTCGCTGTGACAATAGACATTGCTGCAGGTCCCTTTCGTGTAGGTCAGGGGGATCCGGCCTCCATCATCGACAAAGACCTGAGTCCCCGGCGTGTAGGTCGCAGTCTTCGGGTTCTTCGCCTTGAGAGAGCCCGCCGGTGCATTCGGGCTATAAAGTTCAATCTCCGCCGAACCTCCGCCACTGTTTGCGACACCGTCCATATGTTTCAGGATATCCATGGGGTGGCAGTTCCCGCAGTTCATCAGGTAGACCGATGACTGGGAGATCACATCCTGTGCGATCTTCGTGCTTCCGTAAACCGCCTGGTCCACGCTCCCCCCGAAATGAATCAGGTGGGTCCCCGTCTTCGGCGGAACCTCGTGGCAGGTGCCGCACTGAGGCTTCATTCCCTTGTCATGGGGATGACAGGCCATACAGTTCGCCCCGTCGTTATGCCCGACATAGTTCCCGTTAGAATCGAGGTCACCCGGCGCCTGTCCGTCATTGCGGTGATGATTGGTCCGGGTATGACAGATCTCGCAGATGTTCTCATCATGGGGCGCCCCGTCGGCGAAGGAGTCGGTCCCCGATGAAGCAGTGAGCGTGACCGTTCCCGTGAGGGTTTGGCCCGTCACGGTATTGTCATAGGAAATGTTCCGCCGGAGCAGTTTCCCGTAGGAGGTGCCGAAAGCCCGGTTCTGCTCCTGGGTATGGGGATCGTGACAGGTCACACAATTCTTTGTGCCCATGTCCCAATTACCATACTTCGTCCCCACGACCTTCGAGGAATGGGTCTTGACAACCGGAGCAGAGCCAAAACCGTAGGGGAAAGCGTCGGGATAGGCCGCCTTCATAACGCCATTCAACGGGTCGGTGTCGTCCGGGTCGGAATGGCACCGCTGACACTTGTAACGCTGGTCATTGAAGAAATTGTTCCGGTCGTGGCACTTCCCGCAGAGGAGTGCCGCATTATCGGAACGGATCGTGTCGTCGGGATTCTTCAACGGGGCGATATGAGGTGGATCGTACGGATGACAGGAGATCCCGTTCCGGTCGGGGGTATTGCACCCGACCTTGGCGATGCCGCCCAGAAGATCCGCTCCGTGGCACTTCGTACAATCCTGCGCGTCGGCAAGATAGCTCGGGCCGTGACTCCCCCCCTTGTCGGCAACATTGACCCATCCTTCCGGATGTCCGGTCTTGACCTCGGGTTTGAATCCTCCGTCATGGGTATGGCAATCGGTACAGGGCCGGTCGGCGCCATGTTCAATCGGTTTACCATCGATGTCCAGGTCACCCGGCCCGCTCCCATCGTTGCGATGATGAATCGTCCGGGTATGACAAACCTCGCAGATCGATTTCCCCGACGGGACCGACTCCCCCGTTAACGGTGTATCGGTCAGATCGTTCACCTGGACCTCACCGCCGACGGTTTCGCCGGTCACATTGTTTGTATAGGTGATATCCTCGCGGAGGAGTTTCCCGAAATGCGTTCCCTTTGCCCGGTCCTGTTCCTGGGAATGGGGGTTATGACAGGTCACACAGTCGATGTGCCAGTTGCCATATTCCGTCCCGACATTCTCCGAAGAGTGACTCTCCACGACCGGGGCCGTACCGAACCCGTAAGGAAACGGTTCAGGATAGGCTTCCTTCATGACCCCGTTCAAGGGATCGCTGTGATCAGACGGATCGGAATGGCATCGCTGACACTTGAACCGCTGCTGATTGAAGAAGTCCTTCAGGTCATGGCACTTCCCGCAGAGGAGCCTCGCATTGTCGGAACGGACCGTACCGTCGGAATTGATCAGGGTCTCAAGATGAGGCGGGTCGTTGGGATGGCAGGTAATCCCGTTGCGGCTCGCCGTACTGCAGCTCACCTTGGCAAGCCCCCCCGTCAGTGCATCCCCGTGACATTTCGTGCATTGATCCGGGTCCTTTTCATAATGCTTTCCATGGACCTGCACCCAGTTCGAAGGGTGATCCGCACCTTCGGGACTGAAGACGCTCCCCGAATTCGGGCTACTACAGGCGGACATAAAAAGGAACAAACAGAGGAGAGCGAGTCGCTTCATTTGTGGCATGCCTTACACCTCTCGTTGTTGTTGCGGCCATGACATTTGAGACAGGGCGCCGGGTTAATCCGGCCGTCGATCCGGTGCTGTGTCAGGTAATCCCCCCGATGAGGGAGGAAACGATTCGGTTTATCCTTGAACTTGTCGCTCGGTTTGATTTCTTCCTTGTTGGCATGGCAATCCTCGCAGAAGGATTCCTTGTGACAAAGGTCGCAGATCCGCTTCTGCTGCACGGCGTAGTATTTATGCCGCATGTCCCAATCGGAGGTGTGACTGAAAGAAGCCCGAAAATCCTCATGACATTCGCTGCACATCGGCGGTTGCGTAAACTGTATCGGGTGCTCCCTGAGGATACTGTCCATGGTTGCACAGGCATAAAGTCCTCCCGAAAAGAGGACCATAAAAATGAGCGTCAATTTCAGGGTCGTCCGGTTCATTCCGTCTTCTCCTTTGTTGAATCGTCCGCCCCGGAATCCGCGGAACCGTTGTCCTTTTTCCATGGGAAGGGAAACGTCCATGCCGGCAGATGAATATCCGACAATGCAAGCTTTGGCATTTTCATCTTCGGCATCTTCACCGGGGAGATATCGAAATTATGGATATACTTCACAAAGAGGCGGAGATCCGTGGAATAGGTCGGATTATCCCCATATTCGATATTCGCGGAGACGCGGCTGTTCTCTCCCAAGGCGTATCCACCGACGACCGAGAAAGAGAAAGCGTTGGAGTCACCGTTGATCGAGGCATCATAGTGGACGTTGAAAAGATCGAGGGTGACATCCGCCTTGTCGTATTTCTTGAAAGCGTAGACACGGAATTCATAGTAACGCCGGGCATCGCTCTGCCCGTCCATCCTGTAAAGAGAACAGCCGCCCCCCATTTCATCCTCGGACTGCCAAGTCAGTCCCGCCCCATAGTAGTTCGCATTGTCGGTCACACTGTAGTTGTAGTTTCGCAGGAGCGCAGTCAAAACCAGGTCGTCCCGGAGAGTGTATTCCCCCCGGAGACCGAGTTCCAGCATCTTCTCGTCGGGATCGAGGACACCGAGGCCCATATCGAAGACCCCGGTGGTATGGGTGTCGACATCGGCAAAATAGTTCTTGTAATCGACGTCATCGAACTCCCCGATAAGCCGGAGTTCATCGAGAGGCACATAAGTGACCGTGTAGGAATGCTCCATCCATCCCGTGGTCTCCCCGTTGTAGGTCGACCGGCCGAAGACTTCAACTTTCTCCATGGGATGGACATGAAGATCGAGTCCCTCCTCCGTACGGAAATCGCTCCCGTTGTTTCGCTCCTTCAGGTAGGAAATTCCCACTTGGTACAGCCCCGGCTGCCGCCGGTAGACGCGGGCCCCGAATATCCTGTCGGAGCTTCGCGTATCGAAATCGGTCTCCACGGGGACCCCCCCGTAAGCCGCCGCGCCGAAACCGTGGAGAAAATCACTCCGAGCATAAAGACCGTCAACGCTTTCCGAAGCCACCCCTTCGTAGACCGGGACACGGCCAAAGTCAACAACGGTATTCGCCGTATCCCGGTGCAAGTCGACGTAGGCATACTGCAGGTCGAGATTCGCATTCCGCTCATCGAAACTCTTCTGATTGTTCAGGTCACGTCGGGCCCAGCCGCCGAAGTGGAAGGAATACTCATCTTTCGCGAAATCATTGAGGGAAAAGTCGAGATATTCAAAGAGAGGGAGATAGGTGTCACCATCGTAAGACTCCCGGCCCTGAAAATAGGTCCTGGAACTGCCGGTCATGTCAACGGCGAACAACGGCGCCGGCACACAGAACAAAACCATCAGCAGCACGATCGTGCCTTCTTTGATCATATCGCCTCCTTGAATTTATAGAAGGGCTCACAACAGGACCTCAACGCAGCCCCGCCTCTCAATTATCTATTGCAGAAAATAACAGAATCTTTTGTCGGGGGAAACAACGAAGGGAAAATGGCAAACAGGCTGAGCCTACCCCCCCCTCCGTTGCGTGGGTCAACATACGTCATCAGAGAAAGGATTGCAAGGAAAATTTCAGGACGTATCCAGTCACGACAACAAAGATTCCGGCTGTGGCTTTTTTTTTCGGTTTGACACCGCTTTTGGTTAATGCTACATTTTGCCACATGGTGAATTATGATTAAAGAACGAATCAAAGGAGATGTTCCATGTTGTCCCTGACCGAAAAATGCATTGAGAAATTCAAGGAGATTCTGGAGGAGAGGAATACCGCCGACCAGGGGATCCGACTCTTCACCGCCCCCGGGGGCTGAGGCCCCTCTCTGGCGATGGATATTGCCAAGGACGCCCGTGACGGCGACCAAACTGTACCCTTCGGAGACCTAAAGGTCTTTCTGACCCCCGAGGCCAATGTCATGCTCATGAACTCCACCATTGATTTTTCAGAGACCCTCGGTTTTTCAATTACCGGAACACCGAAAAATTCCTGTTGCTGACAATAAAATTTGACGGTGATAACAAAGTGATCGTCTTTGATGCAGCGTGGACGGCGCCTCCTCTGCATCTTCTCGCCCCCCCATTGAGGACGCCGGACAGCCGATGACATGATCAAAGGCGGCGACCCGGCGCCCCCCCCAATGGTCCACAAAGCCCTCGAATGGGTCCGCCGTTCCATGGAAAAGACCGGCCGTTACCGTGAAGATCGGAAACAGTTACGGAAGATTCTTAAATTTTCCCCTGAGATTCTGTGTCATGCGGACCGATCCAATGATTAAGCGGGCAAAGAAGGATGAACCGTGAGGAGGTTAATTTTCCTGTTTTAACCGAGTCTCGAAAGTGACGGGAAAAGGTTCATGATCCAGCCGGAGAGGATCCCGAGACGGTTGGTCAGGATCAGGACCCCGATGATCATCAGAAGCCCCCCCGACGCGATCTCCACAACCTTGAAGTGTCTTTTCACACGTTCAAAAAAGTTCAGGAACCAACCGGTGGCCAGGCCGGTCAACAGGAAAGGAAGGCCCAGCCCCAAGGCGTAGACCGACAGAAGCAGCACCCCGAAGGAAACACTCTCCTGCGTCCCCGCCATCGAGAGGATCCCCGCCAGGATCGGGCCGATACAGGGAGTCCATCCGAAGGCGAAGGCGATCCCCATGAGAAAGGCCTGGAGATAGGAACTTTTCCCGGTTTTCAGATGGAGCCGTTTTTCGTAATTCAAAAACCCGATCCGGTAAATCCCCATCGTGTGAAGGCCGAACACAATGAGAAGAAGTCCGGCCGCCTTGCGCAGAAGCCCCATCTGACTGCCGATAAGGCGGCCGAAGAAGGTCGCCGATGCCCCCAGGAGGACAAAGACAAGGGAAAATCCGGCCACAAAGAGCAGCGAGCTTAAAAAGACACCGGAGAGAATCGGGGCGGATTTCTCCTTCTCCACTAGTTTCTCCACGGAGACGCCTGAGATAAAAGAGATGTAGGCCGGAACGAGAGGAAGGACGCAGGGGGAAACAAAGGAGAGCAACCCGCCCAAGAAAGCGAAGAGTACCTGATCCACAAGAAACCTCCTGACAAAAACCGTCCCGCCGGAAAACCGGACGGAGAATTACGGAGCGGGCTGCACGCCGGGGAAGACCTTGACAACCTCCTTCACCGCCGCCCGCGCAAGTTCTTCCGCCGTCTGCCAGCGGAAGCGGATCCTGGAAGGATGGAAAAACCGCTGCGGTTCCTCGTTCAGCGGCCGCTGCGTTTCATCATAATCAACGCTGAAAATTTCCCGGCCGTCTTTGACCCGGTACAAAACCAGGCGGAAGGAAATGGAAGCCGGTTCCACCACCGAATAGCGCCCCCCCCGCCGTTCACGTACCCTCAGCACCTCGCCCACGACCAGGACATCGGCACCGAGTTCCCTGCCGAACCTCTTGATGAAGGTCAGATTCCTGTAGCGTTCCGGCGGGACTTTTTCCACGGCAAGCCGGAGATGAACCTTCTCGGGAGAGATCACCCTGTAGGGAGCCACCTTGCGCAGGTCTTCATACAGATAGGAGGAGATCCGTTCCCCCGCTTCGCGGAAATTACGGTGTTCCGCAACCGGCCTGCCGCAAAAGGAACAGAGCAGATCCTCCTTTTGCCGGTCAGCCTTCGCGATCGGCGGCGCGATCATCGGAAGCACGGCGATTGAACGGATCTCCGTCTTCTTCAGTTCGGGGGACCGCCGGACCTGCATATACCGTGGGAGCTCCACTCCCTTCATCAATTCCCGGACCATCCGGCAGGAGGGGATCAGCAAAAGAAAAAGCAGACCGGCCAGGACCCCGCCCAGGACCGTCATCCCTGATAATCTTCTCATCACCACCGCCTCCGGTTACAGACCGTATTCTTTCCACCGCTTTGTCACAAGATCCCGGATCTCCCCGCTCATGACGATATCGCCGGGCCACTCCCGCAGGTGCCCTTCGGAAGGCCATTTCTTCGTCGCGTCGATACCGATCTTGGCGCCGTACCTGGGAAGGGGTGATGAATGATCGAGCGCATCGAGCGGACCTTCCACCACCTCTACATCCCGTTTCCAGTCGACGTTGTTCCCCAGCCTCCAGAGGACCTCGGAGGTGTCCTGGACGTTCACCTGGGCATCGACAATCACGATCATCTTGGTGAACATCATCTGCCCGGTCCCCCAGACGGCGTGCATCACCTTCCTGGCATGACCGGGATAACGCTTGTCGATGGAGAGAAAGGCGATGTTATGAAAGATCCCCTCCAGGGGGAGGTTCATATCGACCACTTCCGGAAGCTGCTTCTTCAGGAGGGGAAGAAAGATCCGCTCCGTCGCCTTGCCGAGGAAACAGTCCTCCATCGGGGGCTTTCCGACGATCGTCGCAGGATAGAGCGGCTCCCGCCTCCGTGTGATGCAGGTCAGGTGAAAAACCGGATAGGCCTCGGCCAGTGAATAATAACCGGTATGGTCACCGAAAGGCCCCTCGGTCCGGGTCTCGCCGGGATCGACATACCCCTCGAGAACGATCTCGGCATGGGCCGGGACCTTGAGGTCGACCGTCTCGCAGGGGACCATCTCCACCGGTTCCCCCCGCAGAAACCCGGCGAAGAGCATCTCGTCGAAATCATCGGGAAGCGGCGCCGTCGCCGAATAGATCACCGCCGGATCCGCGCCGAGAGCCACCGCCACGGGAAGCCGTTTCCCCCGGCGCTGCGAATCCTGGTAATGTTTCGAGCCGTGCTTGTGGATGTGCCAGTGCATCCCCGTGGTCTGCTCATCATAAACATGCATCCGGTACATCCCGCAGTTCGTGTTGCCCGTAACCGGGTTTCTGGTGAAGACCAGCGGCAATGTAATGAATCTGCCGCCATCCCCGGGCCAGCACTGGAGGATCGGAAGGTCGGCGAGGGAAGGATGATCCTTCTCGATCACCTCCTTCACGGGGCCGGTTTTGACCGTCTTGGGGATGAAGTTGGCCAGCCGTTTCAGCTTCGGCAACTGCTTCAGCTTACCGATGAGATTGAGAGGGATCTCCGGTTCAATGATTTCGAGTATCCGGACGGCGATTGAATCCAGCGAGTCGACATCGAGCGCAAGGCAGATCCGCTCCATGCTCCCGAAGGCATTGATCAGAAGGGGCCAGGGAGAACCCTTGACCTTCTCGAAAAAGAGCGCCGGTCCGCCGGACTTGGAGACCCGGTCGGTGATCTCGGTAATCTCCAGGACCGGGTCGACCTCAACGGATATCCGTTTCAGAAGGGACCGTTCTTCCAGTATCCGAACAAATTCCCGAAGGTCCCTGTAGGCCATGTTGAATGAAGTCCTGATCGAAGGGATCAAAAGCGGAAAAAGGTCATGGAGCCGCTGAGAGGAATCGAACCTCCAACCTACGCATTACGAATGCGTTGCTCTACCGTTGAGCTACAGCGGCACACAGAACCTTCCAACAAAATGAATGCATGTTTTTACCATTTTTCGGATAAACAGTCAAGATTTTCAAGCCGGGGAGTTCCGGCGGAATCCCGGTTGAAGGAAGGCGATACGTGTATAAAATAGGGACAGCGACCATTATTTGCCTTTTCGGGGCCTGCCCCTCCCCTTCGCCATCAAGTCTCGGAGAAAACAGGGACCCTCCGTCAAATGCGACCCCAAGCGTTAACTAAGTCTTTCATTATGATGCCCACTTTAATTTTAATTTTTTTTGGGAATGCGCGCAATCCTGCAGGTATAAGTTTATGAGATTCTGATAGGGAACACCTGTTTCCTCGGAAAGCTTCTTGAAATAGTCGATAACATCAATCCCCAGGCGAAGTGTTACTTGCTTCTTAAGATATTTCGCATAAGGATTCTTTCTTGATTTTGAAAAATCGTATTCTTTTCTCATGATAAAAAACTCCCGTATTGTTTCTGTTCATTCCGGGTCGCCTTGCGGGCGGAAATGATTCTAATAATCATGTCATCTTGGCGATAACAATGGCATACAACAAGTAGCCTTAATCCGGAGCTTATTCCAAGGAGAATGAATCGCTCCTCATCAGTTGAATGCTCTGTGTCAAAAATCATTCTCGCATTTGGATCGGAAAAAACGGTTTTAGCCTCTTCAAAAGATATTTCATGTTTTTCAAGATTCTCCTTTGCCTTCTTTTTATCCCAAACAAACGATATTGAATTCATATTTCTATTATAATTATATTATCATTATAAGTCAAGGTTTGGAGGGAAAATAGGAGGGGAAATAGGGACAGCGACCATTATTTACCTTTTCGGGGTCTGCCCCTCCCCTTCGACATTAAGTCTCGACCAACGATCTTTCCTATCTTCCGA
>JAADIO010000002.1 GCA_013151235.1 Deltaproteobacteria bacterium
TGCCGGGTTGCTCAATCCTCTTGTCCGGGGAAATTCACAGAATGTTTCACAAGAAAACAACAACCTCTTCAACACATTCAAGTTAGAGAAGATTGCAAAGCTCTTCGACCAACGGATGAACCGGGCACGTCGGACCTTAGGACTCAGCAGCCAACCCCCGGGCGCACTCCTTCGTCCCTCCCGGTGGCTTCAGATCTTTCTGACCACCCACGAGTTGGAATTTCTGCAGGAGGACTTAGGCCCTACGGCGGTCTTCGTCGGCCCGTCATGGAAAGGACGCAACGAGACGGTGGCCCAAAAGGATTTCCCCTGGGACTGGGTCTTGGAGGGGCCACCGATTGTATACGTTTCCCTGGGCAACTTCTTCAACAGGCGTCCCGATTTCTTTTCCCGGATGATCAAAGCATTGGGCGGGTATTACCTACGGGTTGTCATCAGCACGCCACTCGCCGGATCAAGGCGGTTCCGACACCTCCCCTCAAATATCCGGTTCTTCCATAAGGTGCCCCAACTCTCGCTGCTTCCCAAGGTGTCCCTGTTCTTATTCCATGGAGGGAACAACTCCATGAATGAGGCCATGGCCGCCGGCGCCCCCATGTTGATTACCCCCATTGGGGGTGAGCAGATCTATAATGCCGAACGGGCATACCGACTCGGCGTGGGTCTTTATACTGATGTAGACCACACCAGCCCGGATGAACTGCGCAGAATGACGTTTCAAATCATCCGGGACGATTCTTTCAAAACCTCCGCTGACCGGGCACGCCGAATGCTTTCCCGCTGTGACGCCCCTGGGATTACGGCCACACTCATCCAGAGAATCCTCGCAACCGGGAAACCGATCCAGCGGCCGGCCAGTGAAAGACCGACACTCTACTGCGACTCCCCGCTGCCGGACTGGGCATCATTTTTTCCCGGTTCATCACCGCTTGACATCGGGCATTATACTGAATATACTTAATTAACAAGTCTGTTAAGAAAGTATATTTATGTCACTTCGCCAACTTCGCGCAATCCAAGCGCTCTATTTTACGTATCAGGATGTAGCGGACCTCTTGAAGATCACACCGCAGTCCGCCATGGTGACTTGTTCCCGGTATGTGCGGTCCGGAGACCTTGTCCGCCTGAAAAGAAATTATTATATTCCGAGAGAGAGGTGGAGCAGGTTGGCCGAAGATCAGATCTTTGTTCTTGCCAACATGTTGCAAGTTCCATCTTATATCTCGTTAACAACGGCCCTTGTTTTTTACGGGTATACAACGCAGATTCAACGGGATTATATCGAATCCGTGGCCGTGAAACGAACCCGTGAATTCCGGATCGAGGAGGTTACCTTTTCTTTCACGAAGATCAAGAAGGATTACTATTCGGATTTTATCAAGAAAGAGGGCTTCTTTATCGCCACGCCGGAAAAGGCCCTGATCGATACATTATACCTGGAGTCCCTGGGGCGCTACCGATTGGATATCGGCTCTATCGATTTCAGCAAATTCGACAATAAGGTGATTCGCAAGGTTGCGTCCAGATACACGGACAAGGTTCGACAAAGGGCGGAGGAACTATGCGGGACTTGATCACACACGAAAAACTTGAGATAGAAGTATTGGAAGCTTTGAATTCCCGGAAACTTCTGGAGCCCCTTGTCTTTGGTGGCGGAACCATGCTCCGGCTCTGCCATGATCTCAATCGGTATTCAGCGGGCCTTGATTTTTGGTTCGTGAAAGAAACGGATACCTCCGCCTATCACAAGAGAATGAAGGCATTCCTGAATGAGCGTTATCAGGTATCGGATGCACACAATAAGCGATATACCCTGGTTTACGAATTCCGGACCGCCGGGTATCCCAGGCATCTGAAAATCGAGATCCGCAAAGAGATCCGGAAGTGCAAATGGAAAGAGATGATCGCTTTTTCAAAACACACCCATCGCCAGGTGCTCCTGAAAGCCATGACGCTGGAACAGATGATGCAGAACAAAATTGAGGCCTTCCTGGACAGCGAAGAAATTCGAGATTGTTTCGATATGGAATTCATGCTCCGAAAGGGGGTCTCCCTTCAGACCCCGAAAAACCAATTGGAGAAATTGCGAAGCAGAATCCTGAAATTCAAGGCCCGGGATTTTTCCGTAACCCTCGGCTCTCTCCTGGACCGGGAGACCCGGGAGTACTACAGGAAGAACCGTTTCGAATACCTGGTCGGGAACATCAATCACCTGCTTTCAGAGTGATGAAAGGAAGAGCCCCCGGCGAAGGCAACGGCCACATAGTCAGGCTTCTTCCCGTCAATCACCTTCCTCTCCCGATTTTCAAGGAGAAGTTAAGAATTCCCATTTCTTGACAAGCCGGTCGCAGCCCCCTAAGATAACCGCCATGGACACTGAAAGACATCCGATGCCCGTCCTCTCTTTTGTGGGCCGGTCCGGTTCGGGCAAGACCACCTTTTTGGAGAAATTGATCCCCCTCCTCGTTACCCGCGGCTGCCGCGTGGGGGCACTGAAACATGCCCATCATATGGTGGAGATCGACAAACCGGGGAAGGACTCTTATCGCCTGCGGGAGGCCGGGGCCGTCGAGGTCGTCGCCTCCGCCCCGAACATGCTGGCCCTGATCCGGACGGAGGAGGCCGACCTTCCCCTCCGTGAAGCCCTCTCCTATTTCCGGAAATCCGATCTGGTGCTGATCGAAGGATATAAAGGTGAGGACCTGCCCCACATCGAGATCTTCCGGCAGAACGCCGGTCATGATGCCCTTCTCTTTCAAACCGGCCCGCCGCCGTCGGCACTGATCACCGACGCAGACTTTCCGGGGATCCACTGCCCGGTCTTTGCTCTTGATGATTATGAAGGCGTCGCGGAATGGATGGTAAGGGTTTTTTTAAGAAACCGACGTCCTTAAATCTTTGCAATAAGATGGTTGTGGGCGGCAAAGTAAAAAGTTCCAGATGCAAGGAGCGAAGGTTTGGAGAAGTGAGGCGTACTTTTCCGTACGCCGCAGCGAACTCAAAACCTGATAAACGCAGCAGATGGACTTTTTACACAGCCGCCGTCCTTGACGTGTCCGGCTCAATCTGCTATACACTACCTCCAAACTTATCCTTTATTATCATTCCTCGGGAGACAAACCCATGAAATCAATCCTCATCGCCAACCCCAAAGGGGGGTGCGGCAAGACGACTCTCGCCGTGAATTTGGCCTCCTACTACGCAAGGCGCGGAAAGTCCGTCGGACTCGTAGACCTGGACGACCAGGGAAGTGCCATGGGCTGGCTCGGCCTGCGCCCGGAAAAGCATCCCGGAATCAAGGGATGGCATGCCGCCCGGGGCGGTCGGTCCTCCTTCAACGGTTCGGATGTGATCATTATGGACGGCCCGGCACGTATCACGTCGAGCAAACTGGAGAAGGCCCTGAACAATGCTCATGTGATCCTCATCCCCGTCCTCCCCTCCCTCTTCGACATGGATGCCGTGGCCCGTTTCCTGGAAGGGGTCTGTGCTCTGCCGGCTGTCAAACGAGGGAAGAAGCGGATCGGCCTCGTAGGCAACCGGGTCCGTTCCAACACCATCAGCACCCGCGATCTGAAGAAGGCGTTGAAGAAGATGCCGCCGAAGGTCGTGGGGAATCTCTCCGACTCCCAGATCTATGTCCGGGCCGGGGCGCTGGGACTCGGGATCTTCGACATAGCGCAAAGCCAGTGTCAGCACCTGCGGGATGAATGGAAGTCACTCATCCGCTTTGTGAACAAAGACTGATGCTGCAAAAAAGTCTTCCGGTAAGATGAAAGGCGGCGGGAGAAAAATCTCCCGCCGCCTTTTTGTGGATCGATACTTTTTCAAACGATTCTATCGGTTTATCCTTCCCTTCCGGCTCAGGGCAACGAGTCCCAGCAAACCCGTCCCCAGGAGGAGAAGGCTTGCCGGTTCGGGAACGGCCGAGGCATGCTGGACCACATCCTGAGGATCGATCTCAGGGTATCCGGACGCCTCGGCAAAATAGGTATAATCGATATCCGTCATCGGCACCCACTCGGGCATCAGCTCCACTCCAGGAATGGAGAGAGAAAAACCGTAGTCACCGTCCATGACCGAAACGGAGGCAAGGTCCGTCCATTGCAGCTCATCGGTCGACCCGTTCGTGGCGTAAAGCTCCGCCCAGGGGGGGCCGGGAAACATCTGGTTCCACTGAAAGTTCAGAACATATTCCGCACCGATCGGGGCAAGACCCAGCCCGGACAGGTCGGGGTAGCCGACCCCCATCTCGACGGTGGACGGTCCGTTGTAGGTAAACTGCGCCCCCGTCAGGGGGTCCCGATCCACATCCAGCTCGATGATCCCCCGGGAATAGGTGTTGTAACCGGCGATCGAATTGTAATAAGCGACGTTGAAGACCAGGGCGCTCCCGACCGTTGTCGTTTCCACACTCTGTACGTCCATAAACCCTCCGGCCTGCGCCCAGGGAAGATAGTCCCCCTGCGGATCCATGACCATTGTCGCCTCCACAGGAGACGTTCCGAACCAAACGAGGCTCAGGACCAGCAGGACAGCAGACAACAGGACTAATTTATTCTTGTTTTTATGGATATTTTTCATGGATTATTCTCCTCATTTTCCCTGTTCACAGGGAAGAGATTTATATTCTATGATTGTTTCTTCCGCCTGATGCAGAGCAAACCGGCCAGTCCCGAACCGATCAGCAGAAGAGACGCCGGTTCGGGGACGGGTGTTGCCAGAAAACCGTGATATCCAGATCCGTCACTGTACATTCCGACGGCCTGTCCAGCATCATTAATACCGGAGATATAGAGCTCGGATGCACCAGGCAGGTCGATCACACTCATAATCCCGTCACTCTGAATAAAACCATGCCATGCGCCGGTTCCATCCATATAGCTTCCTGCGATCTGTCCGGAATCATTGATGTCTGCAGCTTCGAGCCCGTTTGCGCCGGAATAATCAATGGAGCTGAAGATTCCGCCGGATAGTAGAAACCCGTGAGTGCCTGATCCATCTCCGTATTTGCCCACCACCTGATCCAGGTCATTGATACCAAAGGCCTGCGTCCAAGTTGCACCGGGAACCTCAATGGAACTTGAGTTGCTCCCGGAGATCAGCAAACCATTATTTCCGTAAGCATCAAGGTAATCGCCCACAATCTCACCGGCATCGTTGATCCCACGGAGCTGTGTCGAATAGGACCAGGGATAGTTGTAATCAAAGGAAGTGAAGTTTCCGTTATAGAGCAGATAGCCATGCAGTCCGTTTTCGTCCACGTAAGATCCCACTACCTGGCCGTTATCGTCGATGTCCGAGGCAATCGTAAGTCCGGGATAGTCAAAGGAGCTAAAGAGCCCTCCGGATAGGATAAATCCATGATCCCCTGTCCCATCCTCGTAAATTCCGGTGATCTGACCGGCGTCATTTATGCCGTAAGCATAAGTAGAAGACGCTCCGGAATAGTCAATCGTGCTGAAATGATAACTGGTTGCGGACGCTGCCTGTCCCAGACACAAGATAAAACAAGATGTCATCAGGACAAAACATAAATAGTACCTCTTCATGAATGTTCCTCCTCGCATAGTGTCCTTTTACAAGTGATTCAATCCCGTAATCCCCCTTCTCCCTCAAACCGACTTGAGGAAGAATTTGATCCTGTAAAGCTGTTCCGGTTCACCTCCTTTCTTTCGTGATGTTATTGAAATAAACGTCCACCCCATCCACAGGGTCGCATCCCCCACAAACACCCGGCAGTCCCGGCACAACGTCGCGCACAAATCCGGCCGGAAAGATCCGGAAGACCGAAACCGCGGATGATCCAAGTCATTGCCCTGCAGGACGTCCCGAAGAACGTGAGGGAGATGCTGGTTTTCTTGTGTTTTCCCATTGGATCCGGCACCGAAAACTGTTGCACTCGATGAACCGCGTGCCCGAAAAGGTGTCGCCAACGGAAGCGAGGAGGCGGGTTCGTTCAACAATGTTCCAACCCTGCATCGAAAATAAA
Organism: Deltaproteobacteria bacterium; assembly: GCA_013151235.1. Lineage (NCBI taxonomy): Bacteria > Pseudomonadati > Myxococcota > Myxococcia > Deltaproteobacteria bacterium. The sequence continues at coordinate 5,993 of JAADIO010000002.1, forward strand.
GCAAGGATCATGCCAAAGCCTCGGGAAGGCACTTGCCCGTTCTAACCTTTCGGCAATACAAGGGAAAGCAGTATTTTCACTCAGAAGAAGAAATCGGCGAAACCCGGCCGAATGGGACAAATTTTCACAATCTTATCGATCAAATTCCGGGGTTTGTCAGGAATACCGGGAGGTCTATCCCAATGGGACAGTTTTGCATGCCCTGTGTGACATTACACAAGTGCGACGGAATATCGGGTTATCTCCGAGGAGGTGGTCCCTTGCGGTCGAGTGCGGCAAGAAATCCCCGCGTGGATCTTCCCGGGATCTGTTGCGGATCCCTTTGGAGATCCAGGAGGTCCTCAAAGGTGTCGGCATCAATCCATTCCGGCATAAACCGGATCGAGAGTCCCATATTGCGGGCATTATCAAGCATCTTCGGAAGGACCCTCTCCGTTCCCATCTCCACACCATCGTACAGGGAAGGTGCCGGACGGCGCAGGGCCAGGAGATAGTAGCCGCCGTCATTGGCCGGGCCAAGGGTCATGTCGTAATCCTTGAGGACGGCAAAGGCCTTACGGATATGAACGGCCCGGATCTGGGGGGTGTCTGTTCCGATCTGCACGATCCGGTCATACCCCTTTTCAAAAGCGAAACTCACGGAATGAGCACACCGCTCCCGCAAATCCGTCCCCTGCTGGGGAATCAGGGCGATTCCTTCCGGGGCAAGTTCACGGAAAAAGGAGTACGACTCACGGGGAGTGTAAAAGAGGTGAATATCCGTCCCCTTGGCCTGTGATGCAGCCGCCAGTGTATCGGCAATAAAGGCGGAAGAGAGAGCCGCCGCCTGATCCGGGGTAAGGGGAGGGGTCATGCGTGTTTTTGCTTTTCCCGGCCGGGGTTCTTTTGCAAGGATGAGGAGGGCTTGCTTCTGCATTGCTGGAAAAGATCTCAGGAAGTCTTCTCACTTTTGTTGTCGACCGGATCCTGCTTTCCTTCATCCCCCGGATCCGGTACCGGCGGGGTCGGAACGGCAGCGGACGGCCCGGGAATGGAGGGTGGTGGCTTCACAATATCGTCTTTTGCCTTTTCTTCTTTCTCCATCTCCATGTCGATAGTACTCTTGAAATCCTGTGAGGCCCGCTTGAATTCCGCAAGCCCACGCCCCAGGGAACGGGCAAGGTCAGGAAGTTTCTTGGGGCCGAAGATCAAGAGCGCCACCACGAGGATGACTAACAGTTCCGGCATCCCGATTCCAAACATGATTCTTTTCCTCCATAGAGTGAATCGATGTCTTTATACTATGCAGCGCCGGTTTTTTTGTCAAGGTGAAAGGGATATCAGCCCAGGCACAAAGGCAGCAGGCACATAGGCACAAAGTTTCGGGGCATAAAAGCAGATCCTTTCTTTCGTTGAATCAATGGATTTTCCCGGGTTGATTTCCCTGTGCTTGACTTCGCAGGAAGGGTTCAGGTATCTTACAGCAACTGTTGACGGCATCCGATCAATCCGTGTGACGCTGCATAAAACATAAGGTGAAAGCTCTTGTTCTCCGAAACGGCCCTAAAAATTCCTCCATTCATCGTCATGGACATCCTCGAAGAGGCCCAGGCGATGGAACGGAAGGGGAGGAAGGTGATCCATCTCGAAGTGGGGCAACCCGATTTCCCGACCCCCCCCGCGGTCCGGAAGGCGGGGATTGAGGCAATCCGGGCCGGCAAGACCCACTATACCCACAGCTTAGGGCTTTTGCAGCTTCGTGAGGCGATCTGCGAATGGTATGAGAAGACCTACGGTGTTTCGGTTACGCCCGGCCGGGTCCTGGTCTCCCCCGGCACCTCGCCGGTGATGCTCCTCCTCTTCTCCCTTCTCCTCGATCCGGGAGATGAAGTCATCCTCGGGAACCCTTACTATGCCTGCTACCCGAACTACATCCGGATTTTCCGGGGGGTCCCGAAGTTCATCATGACCCGGGAGGAGGCGGGGTTCCAGTTGACGGCGGAGGCGGTCCGGGAAAGGATCTCCCCGAAAACCCGGGCGATCCTGATCAACTCTCCCTCCAATCCGGCGGGGACCCTCATCCCGGAAAAAGAGATGCAGGCCATCGCAGAACTCGGCCCCCCGGTGATCTCCGATGAGATCTATCACGGATTGGTCTACGAGGGACGCGCCCATTCGATCCTCGAATATACCGACCGGGCCATCGTGATCAACGGTTTTTCCAAACGGTATGCCATGACCGGATGGCGCCTCGGCTATGCGATTCTGCCGGAAGCGATGGTGCGGCCCCTGCAGCGGCTGCAGCAGAACTTCATCATCTCCGCTTCGGACTTCGTCCAGTGGGCGGGGATTACGGCCCTGAAGGAAACGGGGAAACAGTGCGCGGAGATGGTCCGGACCTACGACGAGCGGCGCAGGTTCATGATCCGGCGTCTCCGGGAGATCGGGTTCGGCGTCGCCGTCGAACCGACGGGGGCCTTCTATATCCTGGCCAACGCACGCCGGTTTTCCGATGACTCCCATGCACTGGCACTGGAACTGCTCCGAAAGACCGGTGTCGCCGTCACACCGGGGATCGATTTCGGAGAAAACGCCGAAGGGTATCTTCGCTTCTCCTATGCCGGAAGTCTCGAAGTCATCGGCGCCGGCCTTGACCGCATCGACGCCTATCTTCGGGAAGGGAAGGAATCGTGAAATCTCTCCGGGAAAGATTGAAGGCCCTCCCCTCTGTGGAAAAACTCTTGCAGGTACCGCAGATCGTACAGTTCCTGAAAGAACGGCCCCGCTGGATGGTCCTTGACGCCATCCATCAGGCCCTTGATGATGAGCGGACAAGGATTCGCTCCGGTGCCGGGGAGTACGCCCCGGCGGCTCTGGTGCCGCGGATCGGCAACCTTCTCCGAAGGATCAACCGCCTCCACTTGCACCGGGTCGTCAATGCCACGGGGGTGGTCATCCACACGAATCTCGGCCGCTCGGTCCTGACGGAGTCGATGATGGAAAATGTCACGGCCGTCGCCTCGAGTTATTCCAATCTTGAATATAATCTTACAACCGGCCGGCGGGGATCCCGCTACAGCCATGTGGAGGCACTCCTTTGCCGGATCACCGGGGCCGGGTCGGCCTTGGTGGTCAACAACAATGCCGGCGCCGTTCTGCTCGGCCTCAACACTCTGGCGGAAGGGAAAGAGGTGATCGTCTCCCGGGGGCAGCTCGTGGAGATCGGCGGCTCCTTCCGGATCCCCGACGTGATGAAGAAGTCGGGCTGCACCCTTGTGGAGGTCGGCACAACCAACAAGACCCATCCCGCCGATTATGAAAAAGCCGTTACCGAGCGGACCGGCTGTATCCTCAAGGTCCACATGAGCAACTTTACGATGCAGGGGTTCACGGAGGAGGTGGGACACCGGGATCTTTTCTCTATCGCCCGGGCGCACCATCTCCCTCTCATGGAGGATCTCGGCAGCGGCAGCCTGCTTGATCTCTCGCCCTGGGGTCTCCCGAAAGATCCGACGGTGCAGCAGAGTGTCAAAGCGGGGATCGATCTTATCACGTTCAGCGGGGACAAGCTCTTAGGCGGTCCCCAGGCGGGGATTCTCGTCGGAAAAGAAAAGATCCTCGACCGGGTAAGGAAGAATCCCCTGACCCGCGCCCTCCGGGTCGACAAGATGACGTTGGCCGCCCTGGAGGTTACCTTGCGGAAATATCTTGATACGGACACGGTCCTCCAGTCCATCCCCACCCTTCGGATGCTGACGGAACCGCCGGAGGCCCTCAAGGCCCGGGCGGAAAAGCTGGCCGGGGCGATTTCTTCGAATGCCGGAGGAGGTCTTTCCGTCGAGGTTCATTCCGATCACTCTCAAGTGGGCGGCGGCGCCCTTCCGGAGGCGGCACTTCCGACCTTTGTGGTGGCCCTTGAATCATCCGTGCTTACCGTCAACCGGCTGGAGGAACATTTTCGTAAGGCCGATCCGCCGGTGATCGGACGGATCTGCAGGGGGCGTCTCTTTCTCGACATGCGGACCCTGCGGGATAAGGATTTTGAGGCGGTTATCGCCGCAGCGGATTCCCTGGGCCGGGAAAATGAATAGCATGAAATCTGCTTATCGGCCGGAGGAGTTTCTATGACGGAAGATCAAAAAATGCCGGTAACGGGACACCTTGAAGAACTCCGTTCCCGCCTGCTCAAAATCGTCACCGCCATCCTGGTCGGAACGATCGTGGCCTATTTCTTCCGTCATCAGGTGCTGGCGTTCCTGGAAGTACCGATCAAGAAGGCCTTGAAGGATAACCCCCTGCGCTTCTTTTCCCTCATGGAGCCCTTTATCGTCCACATCAAGGTCGCAGTCTATACGGGGATCTTCTTTTCCGTCCCCGTGATCCTTTATCAGGTCTGGATGTTCGTCTCTCCCGGCCTCCTCGAAAAGGAAAAAAAATATATCCTCCCCTTTATTTTCATGGGGAGTATCTTTTTCCTTCTCGGTGCATCTCTCTGTTATTTCATCATCCTCCCCTATGGTACGGAATTCTTCATCAACTTTGATAAAACCCTGCAATCCACGATCAATATTGCCGGCTATATCAATTTCTGCACTCGTCTGATCCTTGCCTTCGGGATTGTCTTCCAACTTCCCCTTGTTCTCCTCCTGCTCAGCAAAATCGGACTGATCTCCTCAAAGACCCTTTCGGGCTACCGTAAATATGCCTATATCCTCTTTTTCATCATCGGGGCGATCCTCACCCCGCCCGATCCGTTTACACAGATCCTCATGGCAACTCCTCTGGTCTGCATGTATGAACTGAGCATCTTCTTGACCCGCGTATTCGGGAAGAAAACGCAATAACGAAGATTAAGTTTATTTTTTGTTGTACACATCCGTTTTACAAATCATTGACCCTTCGGAGGACTTGTGGTAGGTTATTAAAATATTTTATAGCCCCATTAGCAAACCTTCTCAACGGGTGTCTTATGGACGATCACAAGCTGAAGGTCTTCTGCTCAGTAGCGGAGACGAAGAGTTTTTCCAAAGCCTCCAAGGCCATGTATCTGACCCAGCCAGCGATCAGTCTGCAGATACGCTCGCTGGAAGAAGATCTGGGCACAAAACTTTTTACCCGGAGCAACAAGGCAGTCTCCCTGACAAAGACGGGAGAGATCCTCTATCGTCATGCCAAAAAGATCCTCTCTTATTATGGAGAGATTGAAAAAGAGATCAACGAAGCGACGGGACTGGTCAAGGGAAAACTGATGATCGGCGCCAGCACCACACTGGCGACCTATTATCTCCCCAACGTGATCGTCAAGTTCAAGAAACGTTACCCCGACATCCTCATTGACTTCGAGCGGGGAAACACCCGGAAGATCATCGACAGCCTGCTCCACGCCCGGATCGACCTGGGGCTTGTGGAAGGGGAGGTCAATGATCAGCGTCTGGAGGTAGAAAAAATGAACTCCGACGAACTGCTCCTGATCGTGAACAGCGATCACCCCTGGGCGGGCCGGCAGGATCTCTCGATTCATGAGATCATCGAAGAACCCTATATCATGCGGGAAGAAGGATCAGGGACTCGCCAGGTCGTGGAGAGTACCCTGGAGCGGGCCGGGATTCATGCCGGGGATCTGCATGTTGAAATGCTTTTAGGGAGTACGGAGGCGATCAAGACGGCCGTTGAAAACGGGCTCGGGATCTCGATCATCTCCGGTTCGGCCGTTCAGAAGGAAGTGAAGTTCGGTGTCCTGCGCGCCCTCTCGTTCAAGGACATTCGGTTCAAGCGGGATTTCAGCCTCATCTATCAGAAAAAATCTTTCCGGACGCAGCCGGTGGAAAAATTTATTGAATTGCTGAACCAGACCCCCATGGCCTACCGGACCTGAGAAAAACGGACGGTACGCCTCCCCCTCCCTTCCGCAGGCAGGAGAATCATGGCTGAAGAAAACGGGAAAAACTTCATTCGACGGCTGATCCATCGTTATCAGGATGGTACCCTCCGGCAGCTCGAAGACAGGATCACGACGGAACGTCCTCTCCATGTGGAGATCAACGGACAGGAGTTCATCACACTCCTTTGCACGCCGGTACGGCGGAAGGAACTGACGGCCGGCTTTCTCTTTTCCGAAGGATTTGTACGAGAGCCGACACAGATCCGGGGCCTCGATCTGTATGAAAAAGAGGATCGGATCAACGTAACTCTCACCGGGATCGATTTCAACCTTGAAGACCGGACCAGGAAGATCACCCTTACCTCGGGCTGCGGACGGGGAACCATCCTCTGCGATGTGATGGATGCCCTGAATCTCGGCCGGGCGGATCCGGGGCACACCTTCGCCCCGGAAAAGATCCTCGACCGGATGAGGGAACTCGAACGCTGCTCCTCCACCTATCTCGCAACGGGGGGAACCCACAGCGCCGCCCTCACCGACGGGGAGAGGCTCTGGGCCTTTGCCGAGGACATCGGGCGGCACAACGCCGTTGATAAGGTTCTGGGCGCCTGTTTTCTTGACGGTACCCCCACCGATGACAAGGCCCTCCTCGCCAGCGGCAGGATCTCTTCTGAAATCATCATGAAGGCGGGGCGGAGCCGTTGCCCACTCCTGGTGACGCGCGCGGCACCGACGGATCAGGTGGTCCGGATTGCCGAGACCCTCCGGATCACCCTCATTGGTTTTGCCCGGGGAAAACGAATGAATATCTACACCTGCCCGGAACGGGTCCTCGGGGGAAAGTACATAGAGAAATAATGTACGTATTGCATGTTTTTACTGAACACCGACCGTTGCCTACTTGATATGGACCTGCATTGCCCTGGACGGGCAGGTTCCCACGCAGAGTTCACAGACGATACATTTTTCCGGATTGAAACTGACGAGCATGGTCGACCGGTCGATGGAGATGGCGCCGCTGGGGCAGACCCCCGTGCAGGCACTGCACTGGTAGCATCGCTCCTCTTCCTTGATGATCTTCTTCGCCGTATCCAGAACTTCCACGCCCGACTCCTTGAGATAGGCAATTCCTTTCTTGTAGTTTTTCAAATCTCCCGCAATTTCCAGGACCATCTCTCCTTCGTCGTCGGGACGGATCGCCGCCTTCAGGATATTAAAGGTCAGATTGAAGTCCTTGATCAGCCGATAGACGATCGGTTGGCTAATCCGGTCACTGGAAAATCGCAGGAGGACTTTTTTCGCTGCCATGGTTTGATTTCTCCTTGATATTATCATTTCATGAAAAGACGCTTTGCGCTTTTGATGAGATGATTCTATTCCGTTGTATACAGGTCCGTACTCAAATACCTCTCTCCCGTATCCGGAAGGATCACGACCACCGTCTTTTGCACGCCTAAATCCCGGGCGACTTCCAGGGCCGCCACCATGACGGCTCCCGACGAGATCCCGCAGAGGATTCCTTCTCGTCGGGCCATTTCCCGTGCCGCCTCGGCCGCTTCCTCATCCCCCACGGGAAAGACCTGATCGACAATCCCCATATTCATGACCTCCGGGACAAAACCGGCGCCGAGCCCCTGGATCTTGTGGGGACCGGGCTCACCGCCGGAGAGAACCGCCGAGGTCTTCGGCTCCACGGCCACAACCCGGACGGAAGGATGATAATGTTTCAGGATTTCGCCCACCCCCGTGAGGGTCCCTCCCGTACCCACACCGGCCACAAAGGCATCGATCCCGGAACCCACCTGATTCAGGATCTCCTGGGCCGTCGTCATCCGATGGATCTCCGGATTGGCCGGGTTGTTGAACTGCTGCGGCATAAAGTAATCGGGATGGGCCGCATCAAGCTCCTCCGCCTTCCGGATCGCTCCGCTCATCCCCTCGTTTCCAGGCGTCAGGACCACTTCGGCGCCGTAGGCGTGGAGAAGAGTCCGCCGCTCCTCGCTCATGGTTTCCGGCATGGTAAAGATCGCCCGATACCCTTTCACCGCCGCCACAAAGGCCAGACCGATCCCGGTATTGCCGCTCGTCGGCTCCACGATCGTTCCGCCCGGTTTCAGTTTCCCTTCCCGTTCCGCCGCTTCGATCATGCCCAGGCAGATCCGGTCTTTCACACTCCCGCCCGGGTTGAAAGACTCGAGCTTGGCCAGGATCCGGGCCTCCCCGGGGCCGGTCATCCGCTGTAATTGCACGACCGGGGTATTTCCGATCAGATCGGTGATCTTTTCCACATTTTCCCGTTTCATGAACCTCTTCTCCACACGGTTGTTATATTCGTTCTTTCAGGGGTTTGAAGGAGATGCCCGAATCCGCCGATGGGAGCAATTCCTGCGGCTCTCCGAGGAGAAACTCTCCCTTGAGAATCCATTCCTTCAGGGTTTCCGCAATCTCGACAGCCATGGGATAACTCGATAGGGAGGCGGTCTTCACCTCTTTTCCATCAATCGTAATCTTCCCTGATTTCAGTTCCTTGTAATTGACCTCGCCGTAGCTTTTGGAAACACCCTCGGGGTAATCGATACCGTAGTCGACGATCTGGGTCACGATCTGTTCATCGGAGACGCCGGTCGACCGGGCGATTTCTTCATTCAGGACCGGGATGGGAACCCCAATTCCCAGGGCGAGGGTGCTGCCGTACCCCTGAATGCTCACTCCCTTGATATAGCGGGTGTTCATCCCCCGCAGGTCTCCATAGGTGGCCAGGGTCCCGGCCGGCGCCCGGACCACACCGTTTTCCCCCCGCTTGACCGTGGGATTGTGCTGAGTGCCGGGGGCCACCACGTAGCCGACCCCGCCGCCGATAAAGATCCTCGTTCCCAGCCCGATCGTCCGGTAATAGGGATCGTTGAGCAGAGGAGAGAGCTGCCCGGCGCTGCAGTAATTGGCATTACCCGCCTTCGGTTTGAGCCCGCCCATGTAAGTATAGATCATCTTCGAACTCAGATTAACGGCACAATTGTAATTCTGGTAGGCATTCCGGGGATTAAAAAGATAACATTCATTCAGGCCTTCGAGATTGATCATGCTTTCCAGCTCTTTTCTCGGATAGCAGTCGGTTCCGTAAGAGAGGGCCTTCATCCGGACATCACGCCCGGCGATCAAGTCTTCGATCACATGGCCGCCGCCGTAGAGAAACTTCCCCGGATAGACCTTGTTGGCCGGATCGTCATCCGGAATCTCGGTAACGCCGATGTAGAGATCGACCGCCGCCAGACCGGCATAAGCGGAAACGCCGTTCAGCCAGGCCTTCTGCACCTTCATTTTCGGTTTGCTGTGCCCGAAATTCAGAAAGGCGCCGGAGGAACACATCGGCCCGTAGGTCCCCGTCGTCACCACATCGACCCTTTTCGCCGCTCCGACCGCACCTTCTTTGTTGACGATATCGATCATCTCCTCCGCGGTGACCACAACGGCCTCTCCCTTTTTGATCCGGGCATTGATCTCCGCGTAGGTCTTGGTTACTTCTGCTTCCTTCGCCATCCTCATCTCTCCTTCACCTAAATGGAAAACATCAAACAGTGACTATCCCCCTTCAACCCCAGCTCATTCGCCCGCCGACAGAGATCCTCCAGGGAGATGGCATCGAAATATTCCGTCAGGAGGTCCCCCGCCCCCTCCCAGACCCTTCGGGTGACACACTTGTCGATATAGTGGCAGGCCGAACCGTCCTCTTCCATGGTCGTGCAGGGAACCGGCTCGATCGGTCCTTCAAGCACCCGAATGATGTCCCCTACACTGATTTCACCGGGTGCGCGGTGGAGGGAATAGCCCCCCTTCGGTCCCCGGGTACTGTCGATCATCCCCGCCTTTTTCAGGACGAAGAAAATCTGTTCCAGGAAACGGCGCGGGATCCCCTGCCTCTTCGAGATTTCATGGATCTGCATGGTCCGCCCCTCCCCGTAATAGGCAATGTCGAAGAGGGCCCGGACCCCGTATTGGCTTCGATTGGAGAGCTTCATAAACGAACCTTAATCTTTACCAAAAAAATCGTGTTCTATATTTATAGATTACCCGATGGACAAAGTCAAGTTGTTTCGTACTGATTCAGGTCCTTTGCCCTTTTCCCGGGATTGACAGCGATCTCCCCGTGTGATAGAGAGAATCCGGACCCGTCCGGAGGAGAGAAGGGGAAATATGAAGACCATCGAAGCACTCAAGGGGATCCTGACCCGAATCGACGGTCGGGGATACAAGGCGTACAAGGATCTGAAGGGGACCTACGATTTTGGGTTCTTCACCCTCCACATCGATCATGTCCAAGGCGACCCCTATGCCGCCCCGTCGCGCCTGCGGATCAAGGTTCCACAGGCGGAAGCCGGACTGCCCGCCCGTCATTTTGCAAACCGCTTCCGGCGGATCGGTCTCGAAGATTTTCTGACCCGCTCCTTTGCCGCCGCAATCCGGAAAATCGCCCGCGGGAGCCGGGGGATGGGCAAGAGCGGCTTGATCGCCATCGACTGCGGCAATCAGGAAGTGCTGGAACGAACCTCCATGTTTGTTTCCTCCTCCGAGGTGGAAGCCCGTTTCGTGATGGGGCTCCCGGCACGAGGCCGGTCGATCCTCGGCCGGGAAGCGGCGGAGATGTTTCTTGAGGAGGTCCCGCAAATCGTGAGGCAGTCGCTCTTTCTGTCCCACCTTGATACCGGCCGGATGGCGCTCCATGTCGACGTTGTGGAAGATCATGCCGCCCTGCAGAAGACGCTCAAAGAAAGAAAACTCGTCGCCTTTATCGCGGACGGATCGACTCTCCCCCGCCGAAGCGGGATTGATCTCCGTCCACTGCAGGAAGGCGCCATTCCCTTTGCTTCTCCTCCGGCCTTCCGGACTGTTCTGAGCGCCCCGAACCGGGGAGAGATCACCGGCATGGGGATCCCCTGCGGGGTGACCCTGATCGTGGGGGGCGGGTTCCATGGGAAATCGACGATCTTAAATGCCCTGAAATATTCTATCTTTCCCCATATCCCCGGCGACGGAAGAGAGTATGTCGTGACTGACGCCACGGCCGTCAAGATCCGGGCCGAAGACGGCCGGAGCATCTCCGGTGTCGACATCTCTCCCTTCATTAACAACCTTCCCTACGGCAAGGAGACCGGATTTTTTACAACCATGAATGCCAGCGGCTCCACTTCCCAGGCGGCCAACATCATGGAGGCCCTGGAGATGGGGAGTCGGCTCCTGCTGATCGACGAGGACACCTCGGCCACGAATTTCATGATCCGGGACCACCGGATGCAGTCCCTGGTCGCGAAGGAGAAGGAACCGATCACCCCCTTTGTCGATCAAATCCGGCCGCTCCGTGAAGACCTCGGCGTCTCAACGATTCTGGTCATGGGCGGATCGGGAGACTACCTGGACCAGGCCGACCGGGTTATCCTGATGGAAAGATACCGTCCCCTTGACGTTACGGACCGCGCCCGGGAGGTCGTCGAAAAGATCGCCACCCTGCGCCGACCGGAAGGGAGCGGAGGTTTCGGAAAAGTTATCGATCGCAGACCCCTGCCTGCCTCCTTTGATCCGAGCCGGGGAAGGCGGGAGGTCAGGATCGATGCCAAAGGTTTGCAGGAAATTCTCTTCGGCCGGGAGCGGATCGATCTTTCCGCCGTGGAACAGTTGATGGAGATCTCCGAGACCCGGGCCGTCGGAGAGATCATCCACTATTTCGCGAAGACCTGTGTCTTGCGGGGAATGAACCTGCGGGAAGGCTTGACCCTTGTCCTGCAGGAAATGAAGGAAAATGGCCTTGACCTCCTGTCCCCTTACAAGCTCGGCTGCTTTGCCATGCCCCGCATCTTTGAGGTCGCCGCGGCCGTCAACCGGATGCGTTCTCTGAAAATCTCCCGGGAAGGCGAAGAAGAATCAAGGTGAATAAAACTTGACATTAAAAAGTGGAATTGCTAACATTTAGGAATTCAATTCCTCCTGCATCAGGAACCGTTGTTAACCGGGAGACGAGGCGCAGATGGCTCCAAAGAATGGATCGGCAAAACAGAAGAAAACATTCGAGAAGATCAAGAAAGGTCTTGTCCGGAAGAAGCAGTTGATTCTGGAAGGGGCAAACGAGGCGATCACCAGCCAGCTCGTTAAAGAGAAGGAGAATCTTCCCGAATTAGGAGATCAGGCCTCGGCCGAAATCGATAACAACTTTCTTCTTCGCCTGAAAGGTCGTGAAAAGAAACTTCTGGCCAAGATCGATCAGGCACTGGAACGGATCGATAACGGGACCTTCGGGATCTGTGAGGAATGCGGGCAGGCGATCGGATTGAAACGGCTTGAGGCCCGGCCCGTCACCACCATGTGTATCGAATGCAAAACGGATCAGGAAGAAAAGGAAAAGATCAAAAAGACCTGACCGCCCCCCTCATCCCATAGGCTGTTGCTTAAGGCAGTTTTTGCGCCGCCAGGGCCGCTCCCAGCGCCCCGACAATCTGGGGCATCTCCGGAACCTGCAGGGAAACCTTCAGGCCGGCCTCCAGTGCCTGTACCACCCCCCGGTTGTTTGCCACACCGCCGGTCATGATCACAGGCGGGACAGCAGCAATCCGCTTGAAAAGTGCCACCGTACGTTCTGCTACCGATGTCTGAAGACCGCAGACGATCTCTTCTACGGCCCTTCCTTCGGCCAGAAGGGAGATCACCTCCGATTCCGCAAAGACGGTACAAAGATTGCTGATAACCGCCGCCCGGCCGGGATCGTGGGAGACCGCACCAAGTTCACGAAGATCCATCTCCAGGACCTTCGCCATCACCTCCAAGAACCGGCCCGTCCCCGCCGCACAGCGGTCGTTCATGGCGAAATCGACAACATGACCGGCCTCGTCGATCCGGATCACCTTGCTGTCCTGCCCCCCGATATCAATCACCGTCCGGGTCTCCGGAAAAAGATGAAAGGCTCCCCGGGCATGGCAGGTGATCTCCGTAATTCGGGCGGTGGCCGGGGAGACCTGTTTTCTTCCATAGCCTGTTGCCGTAACGGCGGTTAGGGACGCCCGTCCGAGCTTTCCCTTTTTCAGGGCGATCTTCAAAGCCGCTTCCGCCGCCCGGCCCCCGCTCACCCCGGTATCAACAATCCCGTAGGCATATAAACGTCCATGCGATAAAATCACGGCCTCGGTCGACCTTGATCCCACGTCAATGCCGGCATAAAACATATAACATCCTGATTTTGTTATAGAATTTTGTAATCATAACATTCGAACGTATACTTTGCAAGACTTTCATGGCCCCCATTCGCTTTGCCTTGACACATTTTCCATAACTGGGCTATACTGAAAGAAATAAGGTTATAGGTATTGTTTTCATGGAAAAGGCCCACCTGAAAAAACAGCGTTATTTCATTGAAAGGGATCTTTTCTTTCAAACACTGACGCTTCTGCTCACGGTCCTGTTAGGCGGATTCCTTCTGTTGCTCCTTTCCAAGACGATCAGCGGCTATGTCGACTCCTCCATTCTTTTTTTAATGCTCTTTGCCGGCTATTTCCTCCTGATTATCTTCTTTTCCTGGTCCCTGTCGCGTAAATTCATCGGCCCGTTCAGCCGTCTGAAGGCGAACATGAAGGATATCTCCCAGGGAGATTTTACGCTCCGCCTCATGGTCCGGAAAGGAGATGACGTTCGGATTACGCACTTTGTCGAAGAGGCCAATCGCATGGTCATTTCATTCAATAATGCTATTGAAAAGATCAAGGACCCCTGCACGGAGCTAGACGCCCTTGCCGTTCAGATGATTCGGAAGCTTAAAACCGATAACGACATTCCGAAAGCGGAATGCCTGGAATTACTCCAGTCCCTGCAGGAACGGACAGCCGTCATCAAGGAGTCTGTCGGACGTTTCAAAACAGGCAAACGCTCGCTTTAGACCCTCCCGAATGATTCGTCCCGGATCTTTTCTTATCCCTTTTCAATCGATTTTGACAATCACTGCCATTTCGGATATTCTGCCGGTATCATTAGATGGACGGCGGACAACGCTTCCCATCCCTCTACCCGGCAGGCCGGCATGGGCACAATCAAACATTTCCTTCAGGAAGGTCCCTCCCGGAAAAGATTCGAGGCCTTTCTCGCTCCTTTTCGCCTGCGGGGGACCCCTTCGGTTCGGAAAAACCTTGCTTCTTTACAGAAACTTTTAGCGCCCCACTGCGATCCGGAACGGTTTCTTTTGCGGGCCTTGCACTCCATCGGAGAAACGGCCGACTCAGAACAGGCGCTCAATCAACTGGAACGTTTTTTCCACGCCCTCGACGATCCGGCAACGGTTCTCCCGCTGCTGACCGAAGGGCGCCCCGCACTCCATACCCTTTGCACCCTCTTCGGCGCCAGCCCTTACCTTTCCGGGATCCTGATCCAGGAGCCCTCTCTTTTTGCCTGGTTGATGCAGGAGCGAATCTGGAGCGGTTCCGTCGATCGTGAGGCGCTGTTGGAAGAGATTCTCATGGCCTGCACCGAAATTGAACAAATCGAAGAGGCCTATCCGATCCTGCGACGGGTCAAACAACGGGAGATCCTCCGGATCGGCGCAAAAGACCTGACGGGCTTTGCCGGGATTACCGAAACCATGGAAGGGTTGACGGCCCTCGCCGAGGCCTCCCTGGAGGCGGCCCGGCAGGTGGCGGACCGTTTCCTTAAAAAACGGTTCGGCACCCCGCAGATCATCGACCCGGACGGCAACCCGGGGGAATGCCCCTTTGCCATACTCGGGATGGGGAAACTCGGGGGGGAGGAACTGAATTTCAGCTCCGATATCGATCTCCTCTATCTGTACGAATCGGATCAGGGGGAGACAACGGGGATTCCCGACACCTCGGGGAGGGTTCAGGGAAAGATCGAGAACCATCTCTATTTCGCCCGTCTCTGTGAACGGATCACCGACATGATCCAGGCGAATACGGAAGATGGTTTTGTCTTCCGAGTCGATCTCCGTCTCCGGCCGGAAGGAGGCCAGGGCCCGGTCGCTTCCTCTCTGAGAAGCTACGAACTCTATTACGAATCCTTCGGGCAGACCTGGGAGCGGGCAGCCCACCTCAAGTGCCGGCCCGTCGCCGGCGATCTCGCCCTCGGGCGGAAGATGATCCGGCTTCTGCGCCCCTTCGTCTACCGGAAATATCTCGACGACGGGGCTATTGCCGAAATACGGGAAATGAAGGGACGGATCCTGCAAAAACTCGCCCGGGGGCGTGCCCGGGAATTCAACGTTAAGCTCGGTCCGGGGGGGATCCGGTCAATCGAGTTTCTGATCCAGTCCCTGCAGCTTCTCTTCGGCGGAAAGATCCACTGGGTCCGGGAGCACAACTCACTGCGGGCCCTGCACCGTCTCTGCGACAAGGAGATCATTACCTATGACGATTATGCCGTTCTCTCCAAGGCCTACCTTTTTCTGCGGGACGTGGAACACAAACTGCAAATCGAACACCAGCTTCAGACCCAGACGCTTCCGAAAGACCCCGCCGCTCTCGATTGTTTGGCATATCGCTGCGGTCTGAGCGGTGGCCGCGAACTGATGGAAGAACTTTCGACCCACACCGCCCGAGTGGAAGCCCTCTTTGAAGAACTCTTTCGGCAAGAGGAGGAAGGAACGGAAAGTATCTCCCCTCTTCCGGCCATTGCCTCGGGGATTGCTGAGGGTGACGAGGCGGCTCGGGAGCTTGCGCACCTCGGCTTTGCCGATCCCCGGCGGGCGTTAAAGAATATTGAGATCCTCCGGGAGGGTCCTCCCTATCATCACAACTCCTCCCGTTGTCGTGCCGCCTTCCTTCAGCTCGCTCCCGCCCTGCTCCGGGAGGCCGGCACCTCACCCGATCCCGACATGGCCCTAAACCACCTGGAGCGCTTTGCCTCGGGCTACCAGGCACGGGAAACCTTCTATGCGATCCTTGGGAAAAATTCCGAAGCCCTGCACCGAATCATCGCTCTCTTCAGCATCAGCAGCTATCTTTCAAACCTGCTGATCCGTCATCCCGGAGCCATGGAGATCCTCCTCGGGGGCGACCTCCTGGAGCAGTGTGTCCTGAAGGATTCCTACTACCGGAGGATCATGGAAGAGGTGAAGCGCTCTTTGCCCGGTGGTCCGGTTCTTGATCTGATCCGGCGGTTCAAACATCTCGAAGAATTAAAGATCGGCCTTCGGGATATCCTGAGCGAACCGGATCTCCTTCAGACGGCCCATTCCCTGAGTGGCCTCGCCGATGCCTCCCTGGAGGCGGCGTACACCCTTGCATTCGAGGAACTGACGAAGGTCTTCGGTCCTCCCCGGGCAGAGGGAGGAGAACCGGCGGAACTTGCGATCTTCGGGGTGGGAAAGCTCGGCTCGCAGGAGCTGATCTACGGAGGAGACCTCGATCTCCTCTTCGCCTACACTGCCGAAGGGGAGACGGAAGGACCCGAACGAATTACCAACCGAGACTTCTTTACCCGTCTCGCCAGCCGGATCGTTTCTCTCCTCTCCACCCTCACGGGGGAAGGGGCCGCCTACCGGATCGACCTGCGTCTTCGTCCCCTCGGGGAAAGCGGCCCCCTAGTACAGTCGCTGGAGGGGTACCGGGGCTACTTTCACCGGAGCCTGATGCCCTGGGAACGACAGGCCCTGACGCGTATCCGCTTCTGCGCCGGCGGCAACCGATGCGGAAGGGCACTGATCGACGTCATCGAAACGACCCTCTTCGACACCGCTCCCCTGCCGGATCTGGCCGAATCGGTCCGCACCATGCGAAAAAAGATCGAGGCCGAAAAAAGCACTTCACGGCGCCGGGAAATCCATTTCAAGACCGGGGCCGGCGGATTGATCGATATCGAATTTCTTGTTCAGTATCTGACGCTCCGCTATGGTCATACAATAAAGGAACTCCGATTTGCACCTCCGCTCTCTGTTCTGGAGGTCTGCCGGAACCGGAGTCTGATTGGAGAGACCGATTATCAAGGGCTCAGAAAGGGTTATCTCTTTCTCCGGCGCCTTGAGGGGAGAGCCCGCATCCTCCAGGACCGCCCCATCACTTCCCTCTCTTCCGATCCCGGTATGAACCGGGCACTGGCCCTCCGGATGGGCTATCCGGTCCGTGGAGAAGACCCGGGCACGGCCCTTCTCCGTGATCTGAAGATCACGACACAAAGGACACGGAAGATTTTCGAACGGATCCTGAGCAACCAAAAAGCCCCCGGACTCACCTGAAAACAGAAATTCCCCCAAAAACAGCCATTCTGCAGGTCTACCTTTTTGAAAAGAAGAAGGAAGCTCGTTTTATAACGTATCCGGGAGGAGGTATCAATGAAATATAGCGACGTTGTCGGTAGATTACGAGACCAAATTGCAAGATTTCCGGAGGAACTTTCATCTTTTTTGCCTTGACATTGAATATCCCCTATGCTATCAACAAAACTTTGTTTTGGAGTAACTGCTCAGGCCTCATCTCCTTTTTACCCGGTGTCTCATGCGGTTTGGCATCGGCGAATACTCAGCCAGCTTGCGGAGGAAGGATCTACCATGAAAAAACGTTATCTCCTGGCCCCCGGGCCGACACCCGTACCGCCGGAAGCACTGTCGGCCATGTCGGAACCGATTATTCACCATCGCTCACCGGAATTTTCCGTGATTATGAAAGAGGTTCTTGAGGGGTTGAAGTGGCTCTTCCAGACGGACAACACGGTAATGCTCCTCACCGCATCGGGAACGGGCGGCATGGACGCCGCCGTGAGCAATTTCCTCTCCCCCGGTGATAAGGCGATCTGTGTGCGGGGTGGAAAATTCGGTGAACGCTGGGCCGAGATCTGCGAGGCCTACGGCATTACTCCCATCAACATCGACGTCCCTTGGGGCGCCTCGGTCAAACCGGAGGCCATTGAAGAAGCCCTGGAAAGGGACCCTTCCATTAAGGCCGTTTATGTTCAGGCAAGCGAAACCTGTTCCGCCTCGGTCCATCCGATCAAAGAGATCGGAGAGATCGTTCGGAAGCACGACGACACAATTCTGGTCGTTGATGCCATTACGGCCATCGGCGTTATGGACCTCCCTGTAGACGCCTGGGGCGTGGATATTTGCATCACCGGTTCACAGAAGGCCCTCATGCTCCCCCCCGGCACCGCGTTCATCAGTGTCAGCGACAAGGCCTGGGGATTCAATGAAACCGCAAAATGTCCTCGCTTCTACTTCAACCTGAAAAAGGAGCACGCCAAGGCCGAGGCGGGACAGACGAATTTCACCAGCCCCGTCGCCATGATCATCGGCCTGAAAAAAGTTCTGGAGATGATGCGGGCGGAGGGATTGCAGAACATCTTTGCCCGTCATGCCCGACTGGCGGACGCAACCCGGACAGCGCTGAAAACATTGGGATTGGAACTACTGGCCACCGGCATCCCGAGCAATGCCGTCACCGGCGCTTATCTTCCGGACGGGATCGACGGCGGCGCATTCAACAAGAAACTCCGTGAAGAATACGGCGTCACCATAGCCGGAGGCCAGGCACAACTCAAGGGAAAGATCTTTCGCGTCGCCCATCTCGGCTATGCCGATACGATGGACGTCATCACCGCCATCGCGGCCATTGAGCGGGGGCTCCATGCCTTCGGGTATGATTTCGAACTCGGTTCCGGTGTACGGACAGCGGAAGAAGTCCTTTACGGGAAAACGCAATAGTCGATTCCAACATGCATGAAATTCAAAAAGGAAAAGGATAATGAAAATCCTGATCAGTGACAATCTGGCCGCCGAAGGTATGAAAATTTTCGAGGAGGCCGGTTTTGAGGTCGATGCCCGAACCTCCACCCCGGCCGATGAGATCCTGAAGATTATCGGGGAATACGACGGTCTGGTCATCCGGAGCGCCACAAAGATTACGCCGGAACTGCTGGAGAAGGCGACCCGCCTGAAGGTCATCGGACGCGCCGGTGCCGGGCTCGATAACGTCGATATCCCGGCCGCCAGCCAAAAGGGGGTCGTCGTTATGAACACCCCCGGCGGCAACACGGTGACCACCGCAGAACATACCGTGGCCATGATCATGTCCCTCTGCCGGAATATTCCCCAAGCCACGGCCAGCCTTAAGGCCAATAAATGGGAGAAGAAGAAATTCACCGGCACGGAACTGATGGGGAAAACTCTCGGCATCATCGGTCTCGGGAACATCGGGAAAAACGTGGCAAAGCGTGCCCGGGGGCTCGAGATGAAGGTGGTCGGCTACGACCCCTACATGACGGAGGAGATGGCCCGCTCCCTCGGTGTACGCCTCGTCTCCCTGGACGAGATCTATGCCGAATCGGATATCATTACAGTCCACACACCGATGACACCGGAGACGAAACACCTGATCAACCGAGATACCATCGCGAAGATGAAAGACGGCGTCCGGCTCGTCAACTGCGCCAGGGGAGGGATCATCAAGGAAACCGATCTGCTCGAGGCGCTGCAAAGCGGGAAGGTCACGGCGGCGGCGCTGGATGTATTCGAAACGGAACCGCCCGTCGACAATCCGCTTCTTGCCCTCGATAACGTCATCGCGACCCCGCATCTCGGCGCATCCACGAGCGAGGCCCAGGTCAACGTGGCCGTGATGGTTGCCAGCCAGATGGTTGAATACCTGACCACCGGCGTCGCGAAGAACGCCCGAAACATGGCTGCCGTTTCGCCCGAGGAGATGGAGAAAATCCAGCCCTACATCTCGCTGGGGGAAAAACTGGGATCCTTCTTGGGCCAGGTCGCCGACGGGCGGGCCGACCGGGTGACCATGGAATACTTCGGTGATGCCGCCGATTTGAACAGCGAACCGGTTACCACGGCAATCCTCAAGGGTTTTCTCTCCAATTTTGCCGACGTCAATTATGTAAGCGCCCCTTACCTTGCAAAAGAGCGGGGAATCAAGACCTCCGAAGTGAAGTCGAATGAAAGTCCCAACTTCAAGAACAAGATCACAATTAGCGTGGAAGGAAAATATGGGAAGAACTCCATCTCCGGGACCCTGTTCAACAACCGGGACCCGCGCATCGTCATGGTCGATGGGATGACGCTGGAGGCCGTCCCCGAAGGAGAGATGCTCATCTTTCGCAACCACGACAAGCCGGGGGTGATCGGTAGTGTGGGCCGGGCGCTTGCCGATGCAAAGATCAACATCGCCCGGATGCAGTTTGGTCGGGAAGAACCGGGCGGCAAGGCGATCTCCATCGTCAATGTTGACAGCCCCGTCGATGCGGAACTTCTGGACAAACTGGCGGTCCTGCCCAATGTCGTCGATGTTCGGGTTGCACGCCTGTAATCCCCCGACAGAGCAAAATTTTCATCCGCACCGAAGTATCGGAAATCAGCGACATCTTCTTGTTCCTCGGCAGAATGGAATAAGGAGTGTAATCGTCGTGTGCGTCAGACACCCTGAAAGGAGTCATTGGTGGCAACCTTAGTTGTAGTCGGCAGTCAGTGGGGAGACGAAGGAAAAGGAAAAATCGTAGATCTTCTCACGGAAGATGCGGCGCTGGTCGCCCGTTTCCAGGGGGGACACAATGCCGGACACACCGTCGTCATCGGCGACGAGGAACATATTCTCCACCTGATCCCTTCGGGGATTCTCCATCCGGACAAAGCCTGCGCCATTGGAAATGGCGTGGTCATTAATCCGGCGGCATTGATCGAAGAGGTCAAAAAACTGGAAGAAAAAGGATGCACCGTAGACGGACGCTTCCACGTCAGCAAGAACGCCCACCTGATCATGCCCTACCATATGGCACTGGAGATCGGCAATGAAAAGGCCCTGGGAACGGCACGGATCGGGACCACCGGACGGGGGATCGGCCCCGCCTACACCGACAAGATGGCCCGGTGCGGCATGCGCGTCTCCGATCTGCTCCATCCGGACCTCTTCCGGGAGAAGCTGAAGACAAATCTTGAATATTACAATTTCCTGATCCAAAAGAAATTCGGGGACAAAGGGCTGGAAGAGGGGCCGATCTTTGAAAACTACATGGGCTACGCCGAGCGGATCCGGGGATGGGCCGACGATGTCTCGTTGCGGCTTCGGGAGTCGATGAAGCGGGGAGAAAATATCCTGTGTGAAGGAGCACAGGGGACCCATCTCGACATCGATCACGGGACCTATCCCTTTGTGACCTCTTCCAATCCCACGGCCGGCGGAGCCTGTACGGGACTCGGTTTCGGACCTACCGAGGTGGACCATGTCCTCGCGATCGTCAAGGCCTATACAACCCGTGTCGGCAGCGGTCCCTTCCCGACGGAACAGGAGGGAACATCCGGAGAAGAGTTCCGGCGTGTCGGTCGGGAATTCGGGGCATCCACCGGACGGCCAAGACGATGCGGCTGGTTTGACGCTCTCCTGGTCCGTTATTCCGTCCGAATCAACTCGTTGACCTCCGGCGCCCTGACCAAACTTGATGTTTTGGACGGTTTTGATCCGATCCGCATCTGTACCGGATACAAATACAAAAACTCCCTCCTGACGGAATTTCCTACAGAGCTTTCCGTTCTGGAGGAGTGCAAACCCGTGTACGAAGAACTCCCCGGATGGAAGAAAAATACGATCGGCACAAAATTCATCACCGACCTGCCCGTCCGGGCCCGGGAGTATATCCGGAGACTGGAGGATCTCATTGAGATTCCCTTCTCCATCGTCTCCACCGGCCCGAAGCGGGAGGAGACCATCATGATGAACAATCCCTACCGGCAGGGTTGAAGAAAGACAAGAGCAAGATTTCCGGAATTCATTTTTTATTGACAAACATTTCCGGATTTTGTATAGTTTTCAACTCTTGACCAGGGCGGATTGTTCCGCCTGATTAAGGGCCGTTAGCTCAGTTGGCAGAGCACCGCCCTTTTAAGGCGGGTGTCGTTGGTTCGAGCCCAACACGGCTCACCAGAACAAACGGGGAATTGAAAGAATTCCTTTTTCATACAAGACGGTCCCCATCGTCTAGCCTGGCCCAGGACACCGCCCTTTCACGGCGGCGACGGGGGTTCAAATCCCCCTGGGGACACCATTATGGCTTTATGGGCGGGTAGCTCAGTTGGGAGAGCATCCCGGTTTGCAAACGGGAGGGTCATTGTATCTGTCCTGCTGAGTCGGCAATAACATCGTGGGCGGGTAGCTCAGTTGGGAGAGCATCGGCCTTACAAGCCGAGGGTCACAGGTTCGAGCCCTGTTCCGCCTACCATAAAAATTTAAAAACACCTGAGAGCAGCTTTTCTGGGGGGGCGGTAGTTGACGATTTCCGGAAGTTCCTTCCGCAAATCGTCGAAATGAAAGGAAAGACATTCATCTCCTCTGCATTTCACAAAAACAGCGAAATACAGAGGGTGCATTTTCAGTTGGTCAGAATGCCGGCCTGTCACGCCGGACAAAAAAAGAGCAGCTTTTCTGGGGGGGCGGTAGTTCAGTTGGTTAGAATGCCGGCCTGTCACGCCGGAGGTCGCGAGTTCGAGTCTCGTCCGCCCCGCCAGAAAAGCTGCTCTTTTTTGTCCAGGTGTCGGATGCCTTACTATAATTATTGGAAATTAACCGGATCGACATCGACGGTCAGATCTATGCCGGAAGTCCCTTTGAGGCCGGTGAACCGCTTGATTCCTTCTCCCACAAGACGGTTCAAAGATCGGACGCTCTTCCCCTTGATCAGCAATTGAAACCGTTTTTTTCCCCGCAGTGTCGAGAGGGGTGCTTGGGCAGGCCCCAGGATCTCCATTCCCCGATGGTGCAGGGCGAGACTCCTTAGGATCTTTCCAAGTTGTGTTGCGGCATGTTCCACTTTTTTCCCTGAGTTTGCGGACAGAACGAGATTGACCAACCGGGAATAGGGGGGATAGTTGAGAGCTTCCCGGAAGGAGATCTCCTCGTCATAGAAACGGGTATAGTCGTGTTCCACGGCGGCTTGGATCGAGTAGTGCTCCGGCGTATAGCTCTGCAGGTAGACCTTGCCCTTCGTCTTGCCCCGACCGGCCCGGCCGGCGACCTGTATCAGGGTCTGGAAGGTTCGTTCCCCGGCGCGGAAATCCGGGTGGTGCAGAGAGGCATCGGCATTCAGGACACCCACCGTGGTGATCCCCGGCAGATGATGTCCCTTGGTGACCATCTGGGTACCGATGAGAATATCTCCCTCCCGGGAACGGAATCGGTCCAGGATCTTCTGCGCGGCCCCCTTTCGGCGGGTGGTATCCCGGTCGAGGCGGAGAAGAACGGAATCATGAAAGGTCTTCTCCACCACTTCTTCAATCCGTTCCGTGCCGCATCCTTTGAGTTCGAGGGTCTCGGTCTTGCATTCGGGACAGGATTGAATAAGAGGGGTGGTGTAATCACAGTAGTGACAGGTGAGATGCCCTGCCCCGCGGTGGTAGGTGAGACTGACGCTGCAGTTCGGACAACGGTGGACATAGCCGCAGGTAGAACAGAGGAGGAAGGGGGAAAACCCCCGTCGATTCAGAAAGAGGAGAACCTGTTCTTTCTTCTGTAGCCCCTCTCGCAGGGCTTCGATCAGTTGCGGGGAGAGAGGATCCCCGTTTTTAACCTCCTTCATGTCGATCAGGCGGATCTCCGGGAGTGGGCGTGCATCGATTCTCTGGTTCAGGGTCAGCAAGCGATATTTCCCCGACCGGGCATGGTGAAAGCTTTCCACCGAGGGGGTGGCGCTCCCCAGGATCACCGTCGCATGATTCTGCTTGCCCCGGACCACCGCCAGATCCCGGGCGTGATAGCGTGGCGTCTCCCCCTGCTTGTAGGTAGTGTCGTGTTCCTCGTCGACGACAATAATGCCGAGGTGGGAAAAGGGGGCGAAGACGGCCGAACGTGCGCCGATGGCGACGCCGGCCTCGCCCCGTCGGATCCGCCGCCACTGGTCGACCCGTTCCCCTTCGGAAAGACCGCTGTGGAGTACGGAGACCTTGTCTGCAAAACGGGAGCGGAAGATCCGGACCAGTTGCGGAGTGAGTGCGATCTCCGGGACGATGACGATGGCCTCTTTTCCCCGGGCAAGGGTGGTTTCAATTGCCCGGAGATAGACTTCCGTTTTTCCACTTCCGGTGACCCCGTGGAGGAGAAAAGGTTGAAAAAGCCCCTCCTTAAGCGAGCCGTTGATCTGCCGGACGGCCTTTTCCTGTTCCTTCGTAAGTCTCGGAGGGGAGGACTGTTGGGGCTTCTCCCCGGCGAAGGGGTCCCGCAGAACCGTTCGTTCCTCTCTGCACAGGAACCCGTTTTTCACCAGACGTCGCAGAACATCGGGGCCGGTACCGGTCCGGGTCCGGAGAAAAGCCGAAGTATATTCTCCAGGGGATGCAAGAAATGCCTTCAGGACCCGAACCTGGGCCGGGGTTTTTCGCTCCAGTCGGGGCAGCTGCTTCCGGATCTCTCCGGCAGGGAGATTCATCCGGTAAACCCTTTCTCTTTTCTCCCGTACCGTGTCGATCCCGGCAGGAAGGACACACCGGATCACGGTACCCCAGGGGGCCAGATAGTAGTCGGAAATCCAGCGGGTCAGACGAAGCATCTCTTCCGTCAGGAGGGGAGCTTCATCGAGAACATCGGAGATGTCCTTGAGTTTCGGAACAGAGCTTTCCGGAATCCGGGAAACGAGATAGCCGATGGTTTTCCGGCGTCCAAGGGAGATCCGTACCCGAATACCGGGGAGGGCGGATTTCCTCAGGGAAGAGGGAATAGTGTAGTGAAAGATCTTTCGCACGCCCGGCACCACCACCTTGGCAATGCCGGGTCGGATGTCTTCTCCCCGGGCTTTCATGGAAGAATTTTAACAGAGGGAATCTTTGAAAACAAGATACACTTTTTGCTTGCAAGGCCCGTTCTACTTTTGTACAATAGCCACCCAAATCTGAACAATCCATCATTGAATCGTACCGCATAATTTTCCCTGTCAGGAAAAGATGGTGTCGAAAAAAGAGTTTTATACTCTTGAAGAAGTTTGTTCTACCCTGGGTTTGGAAAAAAGCCTCATCCAATTCATGGAACGGGAATTCGGCGGCTTTTTCGGTTTCTCCAAACTCTCTCCCTTCCCCTCACTTTACTCTCAAAAACAGGTGAAGATCTTTGGAAAAATCCACCGGCTCCTCAATCGTCCCGATCTCTCTATAGCGAAGATCAAGGCGGAGTTTCGGCAGCTCTGTCTGGAGCGGGGCAAAGGGGTCTTCGTGATCACCGTTGCCAGTGGAAAGGGAGGGGTTGGGAAAACCTCTCTTGCCGTTAACCTTTCGGTCATGCTGGCACATCGGGGGCTGCGGACGGTTCTCTTTGATGCCGACTTCGGACTGGCGAACGATCATGTCTTCCTCGGTCTTAACCCGCAAAAAACCTTGATCGATCTTCTGAAGGGAACGGCACCGGTGGAAGAAATCCTTGCCGAAGGCCCCTTCGGCCTGAAACTGATTCCGGGGGCTTCGGGGGTCTTTCAATTAGCGGAGATGAATCAGGATCAACGGGACCTTTTAGTGGACGAGATGATCCGCCTTCGTAAGATGACCGATGTTCTGGTCATCGATACTTCCGCCGGCATCTCCCGGAATGTCCTCCATTTTCTCGGACTGGCCGATGAGGTGTTGGCTGTCACGACACCCAATATTGCGGCGACCCTAGATGTATTCGGCCTGCTCCGGGTAGCCGCCGGACAAAACGTCCCGGGAAATCTGAATCTTCTCGTCAACCGGGCACACAGTCGGAGAGAAGCGGAGCAGGTCCACGAAAAGATTGCCCGCTGTTCGGATCAGTTCCTCGGGAAGAAAGTGGGGGCTCTCGGCTTTATCCTGGAGGACCCCGCCATGGAGAATGCGATTCAGCGCCGGAGATCTCTTGCAGAATGGTCTCCTCTGGCGCCTTCCATCGTCTGCCTGGAGAAGGTTGTACAAAAATTGGTGCGGAAAAAAAAGCAGTGGAAGGGGGGGAGCAAATCAAAATTTTACGATCTTTTCTACCCATTGGCGGTGTAGAAGGGTCATGTGGGGAGTCTGGACCGGCGTCAACGCTTTCGGCCCCGGCAAGACCTCTTTCCGGAGAGTTGCAACACACACAAAGGAGGACAAGACATGTCGGAGTTTTTCAATGCACTGAACGAGGTCTCGGTGGCACCGGATCCCGATGAGGGTGTGACGGCGGATCTTACGGAACTGATCTCTGCCGATCCAATTGTCCTGGATCGGGCGGAGGAGGGGAGCTGGAACCGCGCCCCGATGAATCAGATGAACTTTTTCGGGTTGATATCCCACCCGTTCAGTGATGCCGTAAATCCCGACTTCTTTTACAGCAGTCGAGGCCACGAAAGAGCACTGAGGAAAATGGCCATGACGGTTGAAGACAATATTTCATTGGGGCTGGTCCACGGAAAGAGCGGGACGGGAAAATCTCTCCTCTCCGTAATGCTCCTCAAACACCTCGATCCGGAAAAGTACCGTTCCGCCCTGGTACTCGTTTCACCCGGAATGACGAAAACATCCCTATTGAAAGAGATCCTGAGGGAGTTGGGAGAATACAATGAAAAGCTCCCCTCGAAGACCCAGGATCTCCTCGACCTGCTTCATGAACAGATCATTGATCTCTACAGTCACCAGCGGAGGCTGGTCATTCTCATTGACGAGGCACATTTCCTCAGTTCCGGGGCACTCCACCTGTTGCGGACAATCAGTAATCTGGAGACACCACAACAGAAGCTTACCACCTGCCTTCTCTTCTCAGAGGACCTTTTTCTTCGGCGTCTTTCCCATCCATCCTACCAATCCCTCCGGAACCGGATGTATATGAAAGTGCGTCTCTCCGGTATGGAAGCGGACGAGACAACCCAGTACATCAAATATCGCCTTCTTGCCGCCGGCTGCAAGGAACCGATGTTTGATGAAGCGGTCTATGCCGAAATACAGAAGGCGACCGATGGTGTGGCTCGGGACATCAGCAGGGTCTGTCATAACTGCCTGGCGGAAGGCTTCCTGCAAAAGAAGAAAACCGTTGATGTGGAGCTTCTCCGGAATGTCCTTGACGAATGACGGACGGCATTCCGTCCGGAGGAACTGGAAGAAGACCGACCTCCGGCAGGGGAAGCTCAACCCACAGGAAATGCAGACAAAGAGGTCCCGGGGAAAGGGGGTGACCCCGGATTTCCAGGAAGATCCGGAAGCACTTCTTTTGATCCCTCCTGAGAAATAACGTTATTGCAATCCACGAGGCTCCGATTCGTCCATGGGGTGAGCTGTCCGTATGCGGGCACGTACAGGCGGCCCCTCTCGGCATGCTATGCCACAGCATTGACGACACGGGACCACGCACATTATCGGGATGGCAAGCGTGTTTGCAAAGCATCCCCTTGTCGGTGCCCCTGCTCTCTGTTCTTTCTTCCAAGCCTTCCTATATCTCTTTTACTTTTCTGTAGCATTTTACGACCTCCGTCATCATTACCGTAACAAGAATGCCCCAGAGAAGCAGGGAACCGTGTATCTCCATGTTTTATATTCTTCTTATATTCTATGACCTTATAAAAAGTCACAAACCGCCTTTTTATAAGACCGGGGAGGAGAATCCTCTCCCGCCATTTTAAGTAAATTCAAATGGTTCCGCCCCCACCCCAGGCCGGGGCTTACCCACCCTCGGCTTGTTAATGACTTCTTGCGAAGCCATCATATTTCAACTTGTTAAAATATTTCATCCGCATTGGCACAATATTTGCTGTTTTCAATTTATGGTGTTGTGCGGATGGACGGACCACGAATTCTAATTCCTTTCGGATATCCTTCGTACGGGATCCTTCAGGTCGGCGAAAGAGAATGAACCGGGAAGAGATGTACATGGAAGCCAAAATTCTTGTCATCGACAATGACCCCTCCATGTGTGAGATGTTGCACAAATTTCTGACGGAAGCGGGATATCGGGTCCGGTGGACGAGAAATGCAAATGCGGGATTAGCCCTCATGGTTGAGGAATCGTTTCAACTCGTTATTACCGATTTATGTATGCCGGAGAACGACGGCATGAAGGTCTTGCGTTCCATCCGGGAGAAGGAGCCCGGACTTCCGGTGGTTCTGCTCACCACCCATGCCACAATGAATACCGCTGTAGAGGCGATCAAGATCGGGGCCTATGACTATCTGACGAAGCCCTTCAACCCGGACGCCGCTGAGATCACCATTAAAAATGCTCTGACCCACAAACGTCTGGTCGATGAAAACAGGAAGTTGAAACAGCGGCTCCGCCATGTGAAGGAAGATACCCGAATCATCGGGGTCTCTTCACCAATGAAGGAGGTTTTGCGTCTTGTGGAAAAGGTAGCCCCCACCGATGCCACCGTGCTGATCCAGGGTGAGAGTGGAACGGGCAAGGGACTCATCGCCCGCAGGCTGCACCGAATGAGTCACCGGGCCGGAAAGACCTTCCTGTCCATCAATTGCAACATCTCTACCGGGATGTTGCCGAAACTCTTCGGGGATGAAAACAGTGCCTTCTCCGGGACGCTCACCACCGGAGAGAGGCTCTTCAATGCGGCGGCTGGAGGGACCCTTTTTTTTGACGAAATCGGAGATATGCCTCCGGTCATGCAGGGGAAACTGCTCCGTGCCTTGCAAAATCATGAGATGTTACCCCAGGCAGAAAGGAGATCTTTCCCCGGAAATGTCCGCATCCTGTCGTCGACCCGTAAGGACTTGAAGAGAGAGGTTGAGGCGGGACGGTTTCGGAAGGACCTGTTCTACCGGATTAATCTTTTCACCATTTCTCTGCCGTCATTGCGGGACCGGACCGATGATATCCCTCCTCTGGTGAATCATTTTCTCCGGAAATACAACCGGGAATTCGGAAAGCATGTGGAGGCGGTCTCGCCCCGGTTGATGCACTTTTTCCTGCAACACTCCTGGCCCGGAAATGTGCAGGAATTAGAGAACTATATAGAACGGGCGCTTCTAAGAACCGAGGGGAACGAATTGAAGCTCACTTCTGTGCCCGGGGAGTTTCGCCAACAATTGGAAGACGCTCAGGCAGGCAAGGCGGAGAGCATGCTGATCTTCAAAGAGGCCAAGGAGCGATTCGAACGGGATTATATTCTCACCATGCTGAAACGGCACAACGGCGTGATCTCCCGGGCAGCCCGGGAAGCAAAGATCCCCCGCCCGAACTTTTATGAGAAGCTGAAGAAATATGGAATTTCGCCGAGAAAGAATCCAATGATCAACAGTCATGCCGGCTGACTTGTCAACCTGCGTAGTGATCCCACCAATATTAATCAACGACCCCATCGCAAGTGAATGAGGTATCAATTTCTCTGTTCGGCACAAGCCTCGCAGCAAGCTGCGGAGAGTCAGGCCCGAAACGCGAAAATCTGTTGAAAATACAGGGTTCCTCATATATCATAAAAGAATCAAGCTTACAGGATAACGGTCATCAATTTCAAGGGGACTTCATGAAGACCCGGAAAAGCAGAGAGAAAGTCAAGGAAGCGGATCCTCTTCTTCAGATGGTCAGTTTTCATTTGGGGAACGAGAACTTTCTGGTCGATATTCTCCGAATCCAGGAGATTATTCGAAGGATTGAGATCTCACGGATGCCCAAAGCACCGGAGTATATCGAGGGGGTTATCAATCTGCGGGGAACCGTGATCCCGGTGCTGGATCTTCGGAAACGTTTCGGGATCCTCCTCCCGGAGAAGAACGCGGAGGAGCGGATCATTGTAATCAAAACCGAAGGAAAGCCGATGGGGATGATCGTCGATTCCGTGGCGGATGTCCTGCGGATACCGAAAGAAACCATCGACCCGGCTCCGACCGTTGACTCCGCCGTGGATGCCCAGTATATTTCGGGCGTGGCAAAGGTCAAGAAAAAACTCCTTTTCCTCCTCAACCTGGAGCCATTGCTCCGCCTCTCGGAGCAAAACATGCCTTGACAAGACCCGCTTGGTCGTCACAATATTTGCGAACAGGACCCGCTCAGATCCGGTCAAGGAGATCCTGATTCACCTTCACGGTTGTCCCCTTGCGGATCTGGTTGACCCAGGCCGCCAACAGGTTTTTCTTCTTCTCTTCCCGCAAAGATTTTTTAATCTCTTCTTTAGCCCCGGCATAGGCGGATTCGTCGGCGGGGATCTTTTTCCGAAGAAAGAGGACATACTCCCCTTGCTTCGTCTCTATCCGGTCGGCAGGGTGATCCGCCGTCAGGGCAAACGCTGCCTTCGTAAAATCGGGGGAGACGGGTGACTCCGTACGGGTAAACGGAGCCGTCGTCTTCGTTTCCACGGCCTTCGCCTGCTTCGCCGCTTCGACAAAGGGGTGTTTCCCCTTGAGAGCCTTCACCATTTCCACCGCCGCTTTCCGGACATTCTCTCGTCCCATTTCCACGGCGACCGCCGCATTCACCTTCGCCCGGACCTCTTTTAAGGCCGGAATGCGGGGCGGACGACGCTTGAGTACCTGCAGCAGGAGAAAACCCTGATCACCCCGTACTCTTCCGACGCCGTTGTCCCCGGCGGCAAAGGCCTCCTCATTAAACGCTCGGGCCAGATCCGTGGGAATCCCCGCAATCCGGTTGTCTGCACGTGAAAAATACCCCGTTTCCCGAAGGGAGTATCCCGCCTCTTCGATGGCACCCCGGAAATCTTTCCCCTTCCGGATCTCGGCGTAGAGATGCATGGCCTTCTTCCTGGCGTGATGAAGGGCTTCTATGAATTTTAATTTCGCTTCGATCCGGGGACGAACCTCTTCGAAGGATTTTGCAATCGCCGCCTTGTGATCTTCCATTTTGATGATATGGAACCCGAACTTCGACTGAACAATCCCGCTGGTCTCTCCCGGCTGCAGAGCAAAGGCGGCCTTTTCAAAGGCCTTGACCATCTGTCCCTTTGCAAAATATCCAAGATCTCCACCTCGGGAAGCACTCGAATCCTGCGAATACTTCCGGGCCAGCTCGGTAAAATCCTGTCCGGCCTTTACCTGTTTCAATATTCCCTCGATTTTTTCACGCGCCTTCTGCAAGGCTTCCCCGTCGGCATTCCGGGGAACCCGAATCAGAATATGACGGACACGGATTTTCTCCGGCTGGACATAATCTTCCTTGTTTTCCTTGTAATACCGCTTTGCCGCCCCTTCCGGGAGAGTGACTTCCCGGAAAAAATCCTGCGGTGTCAGGTAAGCATAGAGAACATTGATCTCCTCCTTCGTCCGGAAATCCTCCTGATGCTTCTCGTAATAGGCCTGCGCCGCGGCTTTCCTGATCCGCCCCTTCGGCCGATGGTCATCGGCACGAAGGAGGGCATATTCAATCACCACCTTTTCATTTTGTCTTACATAGGCCTGATGAATCTCCTTTTCCGAAACCTTTACGGTATCCCCGATAAGATCCTCAAGTTTCTGCACCTGCAACGCAGCCCGTTGACGGTTTTCAAAAATAGTGGGGGTCATCTTGAAATACTGGGAGAGGGCGGTCCGGTAGGCCCGCTTGCTGAAGGTTCCGTTTTCCTGAAAATAGGGGAGTGTCTCGATCGATCTCGCCAGCTCTTCATTGGGGATCTCAATCCCCATCCGCTGCGCCTCCTGTTGGAGAAGCCGCTGACGGATCAGGCCCTCCAGGGTCCTCTCCTTGAGGTTGAGCTTTTTCACCAGTTCGGCAGGGAGATCCTGAAACCGATCCTGCATACGCTGCAGTGCACGCTCATATTCCACGGCGGAGATCTTCTCACCGGCAACGTGGGCCACCCAGTTTTTTTCTCCCCGCTTGCCGCTCCCCCGACGGGCACTGCCAACCCCCCAGGCGTAAAAGATCGTCGCCAGAAAGGCACCGATAATGAACCACATCACTACCGACTTAATTTTATTACGCATCAGATAGAGCATCTTTTTCTTCTCCTTGTATGATAATTATCAAACTTCTTTTCACGAGTTCGTTGATTTTAATACAGGGGAAATCAATTTACAAACGAAATCTGACCGTACCATCGGAGTTTTCTCTTGAAATAATCTCATTTTTTCATTATATTTAAAATAGTTAGACTGATTCATCCCTTTGCCGGACCCACTCACAGCCAACACTTTTTTCGCGAGCATAAGGAGTCGATTCCATGATCCTGGACACGATCTTAAGCTGGGTCTCAAGCGACCTCGCGATCGACCTGGGGACCGCCAATACCCTGGTCTACGTTAAAGGCAAGGGGATCGTGCTGAACGAACCCTCCGTGGTCGCCATCCAGACCGATACCGGCAAGGTTTTAAAGGTCGGCAAGGAAGCAAAAATCATGGTGGGACGGACACCTGGCAATATCGTCGCCATCCGCCCCATGAAGGACGGCGTCATCGCCGACTTCAAATACACCGAGGCGATGCTCCGCTATTTTATCCAGAAGGTGCATAACCGCAAGTCCCTGATCCGCCCCCGGATCATCATCAGCGTCCCCTCGGGAGTCACCCAGGTGGAACGGCGTGCGGTACGGGATTCGGCCCAGTCGGCCGGTGCCCGGGAAGTCTACCTGATTGAAGAGCCGATGGCAGCGGCCATCGGGGCGGGCCTTCCCATCACGGAGGCGAACGGCAACATGGTCATCGACATCGGCGGCGGGACCACGGACATCGCCATCATTTCTTTGGCGGGGATCGTTTACAGCAAATCGGTACGGACCGGCGGCAACAAGATGGACGAAGCGATCATTCAGGCGATCAAAAAGAAATACAACCTCCTCGTGGGAGAACGAACCGCGGAAGAAATCAAGATCGAGATCGGCTCGGCCTTCCCCATCGAAGAGAACAAGAATTTGGAGGTCAAGGGACGGGACCTGGTCTCGGGGATCCCGAAGACCATTGTCATCAACGAAGAGGAGATCCGGGATGCCCTGATTGAGCCGGTCTCGCAGATTGTGGAAGGGGTCAAGGCCGCTCTGGAAAACACACCCCCGGAACTCTCGGCCGATATCGTCGACAAGGGAATCGTCCTGGCCGGAGGTGGAGCGCTTTTGCGGGGGCTCGATATCCTGCTGCGGGAAGAGACCAGTCTTCCCATCACGATTGCAGACGATCCCCTCTCTACGATTGTGCTGGGTACCGGCCAGGCTTTGAATGAAATCGAATTGTTGAAACAGATCTCTATCCGCTGATACGGCCACAGCGTCGTATGGACCCGAGGGTATGTCCACCTTATTTTCTCATTTCAGACAATCTTTGACGCTCCTGGCATTGCTTCTTCTCTCTCTCGTCCTAATGACCAGCCAGGCCGACCGGAAAGCCGGGGGGAACGATTATCTCTCCATTCTTTTCGAGGCCGTCTCCTGGGTTGAAACGGGGCTCTCTACGATCTCTTCGGGGGCCCTCGGAATCTATCAGGGATATTTTCACCTTGTGGACGTAAAGAGAGAGAATCAAGCGCTCCGGAAACGGGTGGCCCTTCTGGAAAACAGGTTGCACATCCTCCACGAAAAGGCTGTGGAGAATCAACGTCTGCGGAAGCTCCTCCATTTCCAGGAAACCCGCCCCTTCGCCCTCCTTCCCGCCGGCGTCGTGGGCAAGGATTTCAATAGCTGGTCCCGAACGCTGGTGATCAACCAGGGAAGCCGCTCCGGCGTACAAACAGGCATGGCGGTGGTCCGCCCGGAAGGGGTCGTAGGGCGGATCCTTACGACTTCGAATCATTTCTCTCTGGTGCAGCTCATTTTAGACAGCAACAGTGACATCCCCGCCATCGTCGAACGGACCCGTGCGGAAGGGATCGTCTCCGGAAAGATCCCCGATCGTTGCAGAATAAAATATCTCAACCGACTCGCGGATATCGTTGTGGGGGACCGTGTCCTCTCCTCAGGCCTGGGAGGAATCTATCCCAAAGGACTCATCATCGGCACGGTCAACTCAGTACACAAAAAGAAATACGGCCTCTTTCAGGAAGTCATCATCACCCCCGCCGTCGATTTTGCTAAAGTAGAAGAAGTCTTTGTTGTAAAAAACCGCCGCCTCTCCGAATATGACAAACTGATGAAAAGTAGACAGGAATGAAACCAATCCCTTACCTGCTCCTGATCACCCTTGCGATACCGGTCCAAATCCATCTCTTGAGTCTTCTCCCTTTCTCCTGTCCCCTGGACTTGATTCTGGTCATTACTTTCTACGCCGGCTATTTCCACGGGAAAAGCCGGGGGATGTTCATCGGCGCCTATCTCGGTCTTTTAACGGACGTTCTTTCAGGCGAACTGTTAGGGACCCAGATGTTTCTCAAAACCCTGATCGGTTATCTGGCAGCGGTCTTCGGGTTCAGTATTTTCAGCAAGAATCTCGGGGTTCATTTTCTGCTCCTTGCAATCATCTCCCTGTTAAACGGTTTTTGCAATCTTTTCCTGCTGCACCTATTCAGGGAAGGTCCGACCCTACAGGAGGCACTGATCCCTCTGATCCTTCCGGCCGCTTTCTGGAACGCGGTGATCGGCTCCCTTTATGTCTTTCTGAGCCGGCGACGGGCCGGAAACCGGCAGATTTTCGCGGAAGAGGGCCATTCGGAGTAACGACGGTCAACATACGGAGAGTCTTCCTTGAGTATCCACCCGTCACTTCCCTCCTTGCAGCTCCTGCATAGGCGGACCCGCATCGTTGCCGCCTTTCTGGCCGGCTTCTTCGTCATCCTCGTCGCCCGGGTCTGGTATCTGCAGATCCTGCAGGGACACATCTACAAAGAACGTTCCATCAGGCAGCGAACCCGTATTCAGCGAGTTTTCGCCCCACGAGGCGAGTTTTTGGACCGGGAAGGACGGATCCTCGTCGACACCCGGCCGGGCTTTAACATCACGATCACCCGGGAGGATGTGCAGGATCTCGATCAAACCCTTCAGCGCCTCTCCCGCCTGACGGGCCTTTCCCCGGAGAAGGCGAAGGAAACTCTCCGCCGGGCACGCGAGAAGGGGACGCCTGCCTTTCAGCCGATCCGTCTCCTCACGAATGTGAACTGGAAAACCGTTGCCCTGTTGGAGGCCACCCCAATGAACCTGCCGGGAATCGATATTTCCCCGGAGCCGTTGCGCAACTTCCGCTATGGCGATCTCTTCGCTCACGGCTTCGGCTATTTAGGCGAAATCAGCCGAACGGAGCTTTCTCAGCCCGCCTTCCGTAACGATCGTGTGGGGGACGAGATCGGCAAAGCCGGTCTCGAAAAGATTCTGCAACAGGAGCTGAAGGGGACCGACGGCTTCCGGCGGGTGGAGGTCAATTCCCGGGGACGAATCATCGATGAAACCGCAGGACACCCCCCCGTTCCCGGGAACCGGATCTTTTTAACCATAGACCTCGACCTCCAGCGAACCCTGGAGAAGGCCTTCGGCAACCAGGCAGGCGCCGGTGTCGTCCTCAACGTTAACAACGGAGAGATCCTCGCCATGGCCAGCCGTCCCACCTTTCGTCCGGACCTCTTCTCCGGCGGCATTCCCCGGAAAAAATGGAACGAGCTCCTCCACGACCCCCTACATCCCCTGACCAACAAAGCCATTTCGGGCCAGTACCCCCCCGGTTCGGTCTTCAAGATCGTCGTGGCCGTTGCAGCCCTGGAGGAAAAAGTCATCTCCCCCGATGAAACCATCACCTGCCGCGGCTATATCGGTTTCGGCGGACGGCATTATCGATGCTGGAAACGGGGGGGGCATGGGAAGATCGGCCTCACGCGGGCACTGATCGAGTCCTGTGACGTCTATTTCTACGAGGTCGGCGAGCGACTCGGAATCGACAAGATCGCCGAGTATGCCCGCAGCCTCGGTTTGGGGAGCCCCACGGGGATCCTCCTGGAAGGAGAACGGGCCGGGCTCATCCCGGACCGGTCCTGGAAACAGCGGGTCCGTAAGGAGCCCTGGTTCCCGGGAGAGACCTTGAGCGCCTCCATCGGCCAGGGCTATATCCTGGTCACCCCGATTCAGCTGGCCAACCTGACGGCCACGATTGCCAACGGCGGGACCCTCTATCGTCCCCAACTGGTCCGCCGGATCGAGGACTACGAGGGAAACCTCCTCGAGGTGAGGAGTCCTGAGGTTTTACATGATGTCCCCATCTCCTCCCGGACGCTCCACCTGATCACCCACGCCCTTGAAGGAGTGGTTTCGGGCAAACACGGCACCGGTCGACGGGCAAGAATTGAGGGGATACGAATTGCCGGCAAGACCGGCACGGCTCAGGTAGTGAGGATGCGTCAGGAAGAAGAACGAAAGGAGGATCTCCCCGACCGGTATCGCGACCACGCCCTCTTCGTCGCCTTCGCCCCGGTGGAGAAACCGGAGATCGCCCTGGCGATCATCGTGGAACATGGGGGGCATGGCGGCTCGGCGGCCGCCCCCATTGCCAGGAAGGTCCTCCGTGCCTATTTTAAGAAAAGCGGTCGGATAATAGAGATCGCCGGCCGTTCCACCCCCCCAGCCAAGGAGAAGAAACCGTGATGCTCGACCGAAGACTGATTACCCATTTTGATTTCGGATTTCTTTTTCTGGTCCTGCTGATCTCCCTGATCGGAGAGGGAGCTATCTACAGCGCCTCTCATTTTGCAGGCAGTCCTCCCTCCGACCTCTACCTCCGGCAGCTCTACTGGATCGGGATCGGGCTCATCCTGCTGCTGGCAACCATCTCCATCGACTACCGTTCTCTTCATCGCTATGCCTACCTGATCTATGCCGTGTCTGTCGGGCTTCTCTTGGTCGTTTCCTTCAAAGGTGCGATCGGCATGGGAGCACAACGCTGGATCGTTGTGGGCCCTCTGACACTGCAGCCCTCGGAGTTGGCCAAGATCGCATTGATCCTGGTCCTCTCCCGATATCTTTCGGACATCCAGGAACGGGGGGGCTTCACCGCCGGACATTATTTTAATCTCGCGCTGCTGATCGGTCTTCCCCTCATTCTCATCCTGCGCCAACCGGATCTGGGGACCTCTCTTATGCTTCTCTTCATTGCCGTCACCCTGCTTTTTCTCGCCGGAATGCCGGTCCGTTTCTTCACCTATGCCGGGGTGACGGTTCTGGGCGCCGTCCCTTTTCTCTGGCGCTTTCTCAAGGATTATCAGAAGCAGCGAATCCGGGTCTTTTTCAACCCGGACCTTGACCCGAGCGGAGCAGGATACCATATCATTCAATCCAAGATCGCAATCGGGTCGGGAGGGTTTCTGGGGAAAGGGATCATGCACGGCACCCAGAGTCAGCTTCGATTTCTGCCGGAGCAGCACACCGATTTCATCTTCTCCGTTATCGCAGAAGAAACCGGATTTATCGGAACCCTGATCCTGATCCTGCTTTTTGCCTACCTCATCTTCAAGGGGATCAACATCGCACTGAAAACGCAGGACCTCTTCGGGACGCTCGTGGCAACGGGGATTACAACAATGATCGCCTACTATATCCTGATCAATATCGGGATGACGTCGGGTCTCTTTCCCGTCGTCGGCGTCCCTCTTCCCTTCATCAGTTACGGAGGGTCCTCCCTGATCACACTCTTCATCGGGGTCGGTTTGATTCTGAATATCCGGATGCGTCGATTTCACGAAGGGTAAAAAGAAATGCTCCCTTTGCGGCAGGAAGCGGAGAGGAGTTAGTGAAGATTGCGTGCAATCAGGACGAGCAATGCAACAATAAGGCCGCCGTTGACAATATGTTCCCCGTTTTTCACCCACTGGCGCCCGGACCATTCCCCCGATCCGCTCTGGTAGGGGGTAAACCTGGGCCACATGGACCGGACATTCTCCTGATACCGGAGGAATTCATCGCCGAAGAGTTTATGCAGGGTCCGCTCTTCCTTGTGAATAGAGGGGATATAGAGCCAGAGGTAGAGAAAAATGAAAAAGGCAAAGGCGTAGAGGAAATATCCGGAGAGGAGACAGAACCCGACGGCAATCAGGACATTCCCCACATAAAGGGGGTTTCGCACGAAGGAGTAAGGCCCCGTTGTTGCCAGCTCCCGGTCTTTTTTCACATATCCCCCGGCCCAGAAGCGGATGGCGATTCCGGCAACGGAAAACAGAAGTCCGGCCAGAACACTTCCCGTTGAGGCCGGCCGCCCGATCACGGTTAAAACAATAAGGAAAAAAATTCCCACGATCTGCCGGATCGCATGAGGTTTTCGAATCTTCTTCATAATATAATGTAATGTCTCTTCCACAAAAGGCTCCTGAAATCGAAATTCATCCAAAAATTGATTGACCAATCCACCATTGCCGGTGGATTTGAAAAAGGGCTATTTCCCGATCTTCACGGACTCCTGAAGCAGGGGGGTAATCTTGAGTTCCGGTTTTCGGGCGGCCTGGCCCATCTCGCACTTTCCCTCAAAGACAACCCCGTCTTCGATCACGATCACCGGCGTCTGTATGTTTCCATGGAGCACGGCCGGCGCATAGAATTCCGCCCGGTCCTTGACGGTGATGTTCCCCTGGATCTTCCCCCGGGAGATCAGCCGTCCCACATCGATATTGGCATTGATCTCGGCATCCTCACCGATGATCAGGGTATCCTTGGCAATGATCTCACCCTCGACCTTCCCGTCGATCTTGACCGTCCCTTCGTAGGTCAAAACACCCTTAAACGAGGTTTCTTTGCCCAAGATCGTGTTGATATCTCCGGAAACCGAGGGGGACGGACCGCTGTTCTGACTGCCGCGATAATCGTTCCGTTTTTTGAAATTCATCATCTCTCCTTAGAGTCTTCCCTTAACCTTCAGGGATGGGTCGTTTCCCGCAGCAGGGTAATCAACCGTTCCCGTTCCTTCGACGAGGTATAGGTAATCTCGATTTTTCCCCGACCGCTGTGATCATGGATCCGAACTTTTGTTCCGAATCCCCGTCTCAGTGCTTCCTCCATGGCCCGGACATGGACGTCCGTCTTTTTTCCCGGCGCCTTTTCCTTCTTGCCGGAGAGATCCTTCCGGACTCGCTTCTCCGTCTCCCGAACGGAAAGTCCCTTGCGGATGATCTCCCGGCCCAGGGCAAGTTGCTGTGAGGCGGACGAAAGAGAAAGAAGGGCCTTAGCATGACCCGCCGTCAGTTTCGATCGGCGGAGATATCCCTTTAATTCCTCCGGGAGGGAGAGAAACCGAAGGGCATTGGCAACGGAGGAACGTTGCTTTCCCAGTTTGCGGGCGACCTCTTCCTGGGTCAGGTGAAATTCCCGCATCAGTTGATCGTAGGATTCCGCCGCTTCCATGGGGTTGAGGTTTTCCCGCTGGAGATTTTCAATCAGGGCAAGTTCCAGGGAGTCCTGTTCCGAAACCTTTCGTATGAGCGCCGGAATCCGGACGATCCCCGCCTGCTGTGCGGCACGCCACCTCCGTTCTCCGGCAATGAGTTCAAAATCCCGCCCCCGCTGCCGCACCAGAACCGGCTGAATCACTCCCCGGTTTCGCACGGATCGAACCAGGTCGGCCATCCCTTCATCTGTAAATTCTTTGCGCGGTTGATGCGGATTGGGAAGAATACTCGCCACGGGGAGCTCCCTCACTCCCTCCTCTTCCGTCCCCTGTTGCATGACCGGGATCGGCTTATCCGGAATAAGGGCCGACAACCCTTTGCCCAATACTTTTCTCGACATGATGAATCACTTCCTTTGCAAGACTGAGATAACTTTGCGCCCCCCGGGAGCGGACATCATAAAGCAAAACCGGCAT
This sequence comes from Deltaproteobacteria bacterium, assembly GCA_013151235.1. NCBI lineage: Bacteria > Pseudomonadati > Myxococcota > Myxococcia > Deltaproteobacteria bacterium. The sequence goes on from JAADIO010000002.1 coordinate 45,430, forward strand.
CCCGTGACTCGGGGACTCTCCAAGCCGTACATTCCGGGGGATCACCGTTTCAAAAACCAGCCCTTCAAAATGCCCCCGGACCTCCTCGGCTACCTGTAGGGAAAGGTTGTTCCGAACGTCAAACATGGTCAGCAGGATCCCCTCGATGGAGAGGTGCGGGTTCAGGTTCTCCCGGACCCGTTGAATCGTCCCCAAAAGATGGGAGAGCCCCTCTAATGCATAGTATTCACACTGAAGAGGAACGATGACCCCATCCGATGCCGTCAGTGCATTCAGTGTAAGAAGCCCCAGGGAGGGGGGACAATCGATGAGGATAAAGTCATATTGACTGCGGAGCCCGTTCAGGACCTCCTTAAGGAGAAATTCCCGGTTCTCCAGATTGACCAGCTCAACTTCGGCACCGGCCAGGGCCATGGAAGAGGGGATCAGGGCCACTCCATCGATTGCCGTGGAAAGGGAAAGCTCCCCCGGATCCCCGCCCTGAAAAAGATCGTAAACGCTCCCGGCAACGGATGTCCGGTCAACGCCGAATCCGCTGGTGCCGTTTCCCTGCGGATCAATGTCCACGAGCAGAACCTTCTTTTCCGCCACGCCTAAAGAGGCGGCAAGATTGACTGCCGTCGTCGTCTTGCCCACTCCTCCCTTTTGATTGGCAATGGAGAGGATCATGCAGAGAACTCCATCTCGACCGGCACATAAAAACTTCGGTCAAATATTATAACACATTGATTTTAATAGGAAATTTATATTTGCTCCTTGGCGTACATCTCGCAATGTTTTTCCTTACGATATCACAGAACTCCTTTCAGGAAAAGGAAAAAGGGGACCCTTTCGAATCCGACGATTTCAACAAGCTTTGCTCCAAATCCGGATAGATGCTGAAAATGTTCCACGTGGAACATTTGGATTATTTTTTGATCTTTTCAACAATCACAACGTTTCGGGTGTGGTGAAGAAAGGGGACCTTCAGGGGGGCAACCTCCCCCACACGGAGCCCGAGACACAGAAGTCCTTTTTCGATCCTTCGCAGCTCCTCATTCACACTTCTCGATTTTTGAAACAGATAGATCCCGTCTTTCCGGAGCAAGTGAGCCGTCCAGTGACAAACCTTGTCGATACTTGAAACCGCCCGACAGAGGATCCGGTCGAAGCCGGCCTCGATCCCTTTCCCATATTCATCCGCCCGCATCGTGGCCACTTCGGCCCCTTTCAGGGAGAGGGTGCGGATCATGTGTCGGAGAAAAACGGAACGTTTCTGCGATGCGTCGAGGAGAACCAGCCGCAGGGCCGGCTCCACGATCTTGAGGGGAAGACCCGGCAACCCGGCGCCGCTTCCTACATCCAGGACGGAAAGACCGGGAGTAATCCGGCCGGTCTGAAAGAGGGAAAGGGAATCGAGAAAGTGATGGATTTCAATATCTTCCCGTTTCCGGTGTCCCGTGAGATTGATCCTACGCGACCAGTCCATTAACTCCCGGGTATAGATCTCAAAAAGTTCTTTTTCGACGGCCCCGAGGGTTAAGCCGAGGGCTTCGGCCCCTTCAAGGAGTATTCCTTGTTTTTCAGCCAATTCAACTTCTCCCGCCGCCGTATTTTTTCAAATAGATCCGGATAATCGACAGGGCCGCCGGTGTTACACCGGAGATACGGCCGGCCTGCCCAATCGATGCAGGACGGATCCGTTCCAGCTTTTCCACCACCTCCAGCGAAAGCCCGGGAAGCCGACTGTAGTCGATCTCCTCTGGAATCCTGACCTCCTCCATTTTGCGATATCTTTTTACCTGCTCCGTCTGCCGCTGGATGAAACCATCATATTTCGCCTCAATCTCACAGATCCTCCTTACCTCCCGGTCCAGGTCCGGTCTGGATTGATCCAGGCCGGCCGTTTTGTCGTAGTCAAGTTCGGGACGCTTGATTAGACGAAAAAGGGAAGTCTTGTTGTGCAAAGGAGCGCTCGCTACCGAGGCAAGGCGCTCGTTAACCTCGGCCGAGGGGAAGAAAAAGGTCGTTCGTAATCGCTTCATTTCTCCTTCGATCTTCTCCTTCTTTTCGCAAAAGGCCTCATAATCCCCCCGGGAGATGAGACCTACCTGGTACCCTTTCTCCCGTAATCGAAGATCGGCATTGTCCTGACGCAACAAAAGTCGATATTCCGCCCGGGAGGTAAACATCCGGTAAGGCTCTTCCGTTCCCAGTGTAACCAGGTCGTCAATCAGGACCCCGATATAGGCCTCTGAGCGGTTCAGAACAAGGGGCGGACGTCCACGGATCTTTTGGGCAGCATTTATCCCGGCCATCAGCCCTTGAGCCGCTGCTTCTTCATAACCGGAGGTCCCGTTGATCTGCCCCGCGTGGTAAAGTCCGGCGATCAACTTCGTTTCCAGCGTCGGGAAAAGCTGAAGGGGGGAGACATAATCATACTCCACGGCATAGCCCGGTCGCATGATCCTTGCACGGGAAAGCCCGGGGATGGACTGAACCAGCTCTTTCTGGACATCGAAAGGTAGGCTGGTGGAAATCCCGTTGGCGTAGACCTCCTCCGTATCGAGTCCCTCCGGTTCAAGAAAGACCTGATGCCGGTCCTTTTCAGGAAACCGGACCACCTTGTCCTCTATGGAGGGGCAGTACCGCGGTCCCACCCCCTGAATCCGGCCGCTGTAAAGAGGCGACCGGTCAAGGTTTTTCATAATGATTTCATGGGTCCGATGGTCGGTATAGGTGATATGGCAGGGAACTTGTTCCCGCCGGATCGACGGGGTGGAAAAAGAGAACGGCTGCGGATCCGGATCCCCATACTGCGGGAGCAAACCTGAAAAATCGATGCTCGGCCCATGAAGTCTCGGCGGGGTCCCCGTTTTCAGACGACCGATGGTAAATCCCAGGGATCTCAAATCATCCGCAAGCGCTACGGCAGGGGGTTCCCCTGCCCTTCCGCCCGGAAAGCTGGAAACTCCTACGTGAATCAATCCCTTGAGAAAGGTTCCCGTCGTGACGATCACTGCCTTCGCTCCGTAATGATAACCGAGATCATTCTCCACACCGAAGACCTTCCGGTTCCGGATCAACAGTCTCTTTACCGTCCCCTGCTGCACAACAAGGCCGGGCTGATTCTCCACGATCGATTTCATTCGCAGCCGATACCCCTGTTTGTCGGCCTGCGCCCTTGGGGCCTGAACGGCCGGCCCTTTACGGGTGTTGAGCATTCGGAACTGGATCCCCGTTGCGTCGATGACACGCCCCATTTCACCACCCAGGGCATCGATCTCGCGAACCAGATGCCCCTTGGCCAATCCTCCGATGGCGGGATTGCAGGACATCAGGGCGATATGGTCAAGGTGAAGGGTCAAAAGGAGGGTGGAACAACCGAGCCGGGCGGCCGAGAGAGCGGCCTCACAGCCGGCATGCCCAGCGCCGATTACGATAATGTCGAACTGCTCATCCGTTGTCACGGCATCTCCTGCACAATTTTTATTCAACGGAAATGTTCCACGTGGAACATTCTATTTTCCAACACAAAAGGAACTGAATATCCGGTCGAGGATATCCTCCGTCACCACCTCCCCGGTAATCCGGCCGACAGCATCAAGAGCCTCCCGAAGGTCAAGACTCAAAAACTCTTCGGACATCCCCTCGTGCAGGTGCCGGATTACACGCATCAAGGCCTCCCGTGCCTCTTTCAGTGCATGAAGATGTCGGGTCTGCGTGACGATGACCGATTCGCTGAACGCCTTCTTTCCTTCAAGAATCAGGTCTTTTAATCGGACCTTCAGTTCTTTGATTCCATCCGCGTGCAACAAACAGGTATGGATCATAATTTTTGGTGAGATCTCTTTTATTAGTTCTCCAAAGAACTGATTTCCCCTGTTTTCATCCGGCACAAGATCTTTTTTATTAAAGATCAGGACCACATCCTTTCCACGGGTCAGTCGGACAATCTCCCGGTCTTCTTCATCGGGACGACGGGAAAGATCAAAAAGAAGGAGGATCAGGTCCGCACGTTCAATAGCCTCCCGGCTTCTCCGGATTCCCTCTCTTTCCACGGGGTCTTCAGATTGCCGGAAACCCGCGGTATCGAGAAAACAGAAGGGAATTCCCTCGATATTCACAGTTGATTCAATCACATCCCGGGTCGTGCCCGGAAAAGGGGTCACAATGGCCCTATCTTCCTTGAGAAGTCGATTCAGAAGGCTTGACTTTCCGACATTGGCCTTCCCTATAATCGCAGTCATGAGCCCCTCCTCGATCACTTTCCCCTCCCGTCCGGTATCGATGAGGCTCCCGAGATTCTTCAAGAGACTATTTATCTTTCCTTCAAATGCCACGGAATCAATCGGGTCGTTCTCCTCTTCTGCAAAATCGATGGAGACCTCCGTCTCCGCCAAAAGTTCAATCAGTGACTCTTTCACCTTCTGCAGACAAAGCGATAATTCTCCATTTAACTGCTGCAGGGCAACCCGCAGAGCCGTCTCATTCTTTGCGGAAACAAGAGACATGACCGATTCGGCCTGGGCCAGGTCGATCCGTCCGTTCAAAAAGGCCCGCTTTGTGAATTCTCCAGGCTCCGCCGGCCTTGCACCAAGCGAGAGCAACAACTCCATGATCCTGCGGATGACCACAACTCCGGAATGACAGTTAATCTCTACGACATCCTCACAGGTGTAGGTCTTCGGCGCCCGCATAACCGTCAGGAGGACCTCGTCCAGGACCGTCCGGGTCTCCGGATCGATGACCTTCCCGTAACGGATCGTATATCCCCGGCTTTTCCGCAAGGCCCGTCCCGAGCTGTCCACAAAGATCTTCTGCGCCAGGGGAAGTGCCTGAGATCCACTGATCCGGATAATTCCGATCCCCCCCGGTCCGGGCGGAGTGGAGATGGAACAGATGGTATCCTGATTCAACGGATTTTCTTTCATGATTTTTCACCCAAGAGAAAAAAGAGGCGAGGAATATCCCCGCCTCTTCCGGTGAATGCACTCTTCATCCGACCGATTCCTCTGAATTTTATTAGTGATACCGTTTAGTTACGGACTGTTCAGGTCTGCCTATTTCGGCAAGACGATCACCTTCTTCAGTACCCCATCCCCCCGACTGACCGTCTTTACTTCCTCATCATTTTGCAGGGTGATATGGATGATCCGCCGATCCTGGGACGACAAGGGAGCGGTTGAGAAGGGTTTCTGGCTCTTAATGACCTTGTTCCGGGCCTCCAGTGCGATGGCTTGAAGTTTTTTCTCCCTTCGGATCTTATATTCCTCAATATCCACAATAATCCCGGCCCGGGATTTGGTTGTCTTGCTGTACATGAGGTTTACCAGATATTGTATTGCGTCCAGGGTCTGCCCCCCTTTACCGATCAGAATACCGGAATCCTTGCCGACGACGTTCATATGGACCCGTTCGTCTCGAATACGGGACTCGATCATCCCTTCCATCTTCATTCGATCGATCAGGCCGGACAGAATCTCCTGTGCCAATTCCAAATCAACCTCAGCCTTTTCTTTTATCTCTTTCATCGGGGATTCCGATGGAACGGTTGGTTGTTTTTCCAGCGGAGGCTCGGTCCGTACTTCAACTAACGGATCTCCGACAGATTGAATCACGTTTTTCCCGGCCCCTTTCATGGTCACCCGAATTTTGGCCAAACGCGAACCGAATCCTAAAAATCCTGTCTTTCCGTCATCCAGTACCTTGATCTCCACTTCCTCCCGATTTGCACCCAGCGTACGCAGAGCATTCGTAGTGGCTTCCTCAAGGGTGCGGGCTTCCATCTCCACGGATTTTTCCATATTTTCAAACCTCCGAAACCGATCAGTCAACCACATCAAAAAAATTATGCCGGAACCGGTTTTTTCTGTTGATTGATATAGAGTTGCTGTGCAATGGTCAGTACGTTGTTTATCAGCCAATAAAGAACCAGCCCCGACGGAAAATTCAAAAACATAAAGGTAAAGATTACCGGCATATATTGAAACAATTTGGCCTGCTTCGGATCCATGGTGCTGGGCGTCATCTTCTGCTGTAAAAACATGGTAACGCCCATCAATAATGGAAGGGGCCCAACAGCAAAGTGTCCGACATGTCCAAAAAGAGTATCCGCCGCAGAAAGATCATGAATATAAAGAAAGGGTGCCTGCCGCAATTCAATGGCATTGAGCAACACATTGTACAGTGCAAAAAAAACAGGGATCTGAATCACGAGAGGAAGACATCCGGAGGCCGGGTTGACCTTATATTTTTTGTAAAGCCCCATGATCTCCCGATTCATTACCTGAGGATCTTTTTTGTACTTTTCCCGTATGGCGCTGATCTCCGGCTGAAGCCGCTGCATCTCCTGCATCGACTTCTGCTGCTTATGCGTCAGGGGAGCAAAGATTAACTTGATAAAACTGGTCAGAAGAATAATTGCCACACCGTAATTGCCGACCACCCCATAGATCCCTTTGAGGATAAAAAACATCGGTTTCGCCAGAAAACCAAAGAAACCAAAATTAATGACCTTCACCAGTCCGTCTTTTTTAAGAATCTTATACTCCTTCGGACCGGCATAAAAATTGTAAGAAAGGATCTTCCCCCGTCCGATAATGCCAATCACATAAGAAATGCCTCCCTTTTGTTTAAAAGATTCCATTACGGCCATATCCGCAGGCTTTTTGGGAAGAAGGGCCGTTAAAAAATATTTTTCTTCAAAGGCCGCCCAGGGAATCTCTCCGGAAAGATTTTTTCTTTCTTTCATATTCTTGAATTTTATCCGCTCCACTTTTCCGGACCGTTGAAGGACCGGTCCTACGTGATTATAGCGTCCCCCCGGTGCTTTTTCGTCCTGTTTTTGAAAATAAGATCCTACAAGAAGTTGTATACTTCGGGATTGATCTTGAGTAATTTCAAGTCCCACCCGATAATCATCTCGATGAAAAATAAATCTCTTCTCAAGCCATCCTCCATTCGGATTTTTGTAGGTCATCTTCAATGTGGCACTTTCCTCTTCGGAATTTAGTGTAATCTCCCGCCTGGAGGGAGCAAAATCAGCATTCAGAATTTTTCCATCCAGGAAAATTTGAAGCGGATAAAAACCCATGCTGTCATGAATCAGATGAATCGGATTTCCCTTCTTGTCATGGTAAGCTTTGATAATGATTTCCTTGATCACTGCATTTTTTGTGGAAATAAAATAGGTTGCAAGGTTGGTATCCACACGCACGGTTTTTTCCGGAAGTTGAGAAGTTCCGGAGAAAAAGTTTTTCTCCGATGACTTCAGAGGATTTTTCTCTACTTCCTCTCTTTTGTTCCCTTTCGGAATCACAGTAAACTTCTCTGCAGGTTTTGATAAAGCCTGAGATTGTACACTTTTATCTTCAATCCTGTCCATTGTAGGAAAGAGATATTGATATCCGAAGAGTACGATAAGAGAGAGAGCAAAGGCCAATAATGCCCTTTTTTCCATAATTTCTCCTGATAACGGAATCATTCTGAACAAAGAAGGAGTGAAAAAATCAACTCAGAGGATCATAACCACCGGCATGGAAGGGATGACAACGAAGAATCCGGGAAACTCCGAGACGCCACCCCTTCAACATGCCATATTTCCTGATCGCTTGAGCAGTGTATTCCGAGCAGGTGGGAAAATAACGACAATGATTCATCGTAAGGGGGGAAATCCATTTCTGATAAAATCGGATAAATCCGATATTAATTTTCTTCAATCCTTCCATTCCATTTACCAATTACCAAAAAACAAGGCCGGATTCTTACGACACCTTGCTCCTTTTAATCAGAGCCTTACATTCCAAAAGAATCTCCCGGTAGGATGAATGGACAATTGCTTTTCGTGCAACAATGACCCGATCAAAAATATCCTGATTTTGCCGGAGGTGACACCGTACCACTTCCTTCAATCTCCGTTTAACCCGATTTCGAAAAACCGCATTTCCGATCTTCTTGGATACGGCGATGCCGTATCGGCTGATTTTTCCTCCCCGATCACAGGTATAAACAATCATGTTCTTCCCGACCTTTTTATCACCCTCCCTGTATACCTCCCGATATTCCCAATGTTTTCGGATCCATTGATCTTTTTCTTTCATGATATTGTCGGAGAATCTATACTCCGATTCGTTTCCGGCCTTTTGCACGTCGGCGTTGAATAATTGCTCTGCCGCTTCTGGTCTTCATTCGAGTGAGAAACCCGTGTGTTTTCTTCTTTTTCCGGTTATTCGGTTTGAATGTAATCGACATCATTATCTCCTTTAATCCATTGGAATGAGAGAGTATATTCCCTGTCTTTTTTGATGTCAAGAATAAAAGGTTTATAAATCGGGGGAGGACAAGAGATTGTGCCTATGGGGGTCATTGTGGAGTACTCCTGCTTTTATTAAATATTTTAAAATAATATAGTAGCAGTAGTAGTGTTGAAGAATTTCGTGTAATACGTATCTAATGTGTTGATATCTAAAGTATTTTGTCTGGGGGAATCTTGTGAGCGATTTCTTCACTTGTCCACGGGTATTCTTTTTTAAATATAAATCCACATTTTTTTCACATCTTCAATAACATCTTTCTCACAGAAGAATGAAGTAATCATGAATAATTTTAATGAAGAAAATTGAAAAAACATCTTGCCATCAAAAAAACCATTTGTTATGTTGAGAACCTATCTCTCAATTCAGAGGCGTCGGATTTGGACCGAAAAATTAATCAGCCCGGCAGAATGGTTCTGAAGATATGCGGGAACCTGCAAAATCTGTTGAATAGATGCCCTCTATTTCATGTAACTATTTCAATATAAACAAGAAATACTTTTTTCCACAGTTGTGGAAAAGTCTGTTGATAACGAGGAAAAACAGGACAATTCCGATCGACCGGAGGACCTCTCTCAAGAGGGTTTTATTATGAATACGTGGGAAGAAATCACTGAAATTTTGAGCACACGTCTGACTAAACAGAGTTTTGACAACTGGTTCAAATCAACAAAACTCTTCAGTGAAAATGAAAACGAAATTCAGATTGCCGTACCGAACAAATTTTTAAAAGACTGGATTGAGACCCACTATTCCGATTTGCTGAACGATGTTATCGAGAACCTTGATTTTCAAAAGAATCTTTCCTTCCGGGTGGATCATAAATTTCAGGATAAAGAACCATTGCAAGATCCGGTACTCCCGGAGATGCCTTCTCCGAAAACCTCCGTTTCTTTAGAAGAACATGTACCTGCCGGAAAGGGAATTTCTTTTTTGAACGAACGGTTTACCTTTGAAAATTTTGTTGTGGGACCAAGTAATCAATTTGCACATGCTGCTGCACGGGCCGTTGGAGAAGTCCTTTATAAGGCCTATAATCCACTCTTTATCTATGGTGGTGTCGGACTTGGAAAGACCCACCTCATGCATGCTATCGGACATCACGTGCATTCCGTCAACAAGCAGGTCCGTATATGTTTTGTCAGTACGGAACATTTCATGAATGAAATGATTAGCTGCATCCGATATGACCGGATGGCCCATTTTCGTCAAAAATACAGAAACATGGATGTACTTATGGTCGATGACATCCAGTTTCTTTCCGACAAAGAACGAACCCAGGAGGAGTTTTTTCATACCTTCAACGCCCTTTACGATGCCAGAAAACAGTTAGTCTTTTCCAGCGACCGCTATCCCAAAGAAATTCCCAACCTGGAGGAGAGGCTTCGTTCCCGTTTTGAGTGGGGTCTTCTTGCGGATATTCAGCCGCCGGATCTGGAGACCAAGGTAGCCATACTCCGGAAAAAGGCGGAGATTGACGGAATCCACCTTCCCGATGATGTGAGTCTGTTTCTGGCGAAGAAGATTCGCTCCAACGTCCGTGAGTTGGAAGGTTCACTGATCAAATTAGGTGCGGTTGCTTCACTCACCTCCCGGGATATCTCCGTAGGCCTGGCCCAGGAAGTTCTCAAAGATTTTCTGAATGAAAAGGAAAAAATCGTTTCCATTGCCCTGATACAGCGTTTTGTCGTCGAACATTACAAGGTAAAAATTGCAGACCTTAAATCCAAAAAGCGGAACCAGTCGATTGTCCTGCCCCGGCAGGTGGCCATGTACCTCTGCCGAAACCTGACGGACAGTTCCCTGCCGGAAATCGGCAAGAATTTCGGAGGAAAAGATCATACCACGGTGATTCATGCCTGTAAAAACATTGATACAAAGATCAAAACCAATCCGGAATTAGCGAACACTATCCAGCAACTGAAAGACAGGGTCCTCTCCAATTGATCATGAGGTTTTGAATATGAAATTCACGATTGAAAAAACGGACCTCCTTTCCGGCCTTCAGAAGATTCAAGGGGTGGTTCAGGCGAGAAGTACCATGCCGATTCTTTCCAATGTCCGCATGGAGGTGGGGAAAGATCAAATCCGGCTCTTTGCGACGGACCTGGAAATCGGACTTCAGGACAGTGTGACGGCAAAAGTGGAAGAGGAAGGCAAGATTACCGTCTCCGCAAAGAAACTCTATGAAATTGCCCGGGAATCCCGGGAAGGATCCCTCCGGATTGAAACAGAAGAATCCCGGGAGATCATAATCCGTACCGGCAAGTCGAGCTTCAAGCTTCGCTGTCTTTCGGCAGATGAGTTCCCTTCCTTTCCGGAGATTAAGGAAACAAACCGGATCCGGATCCCGACAGCGGTTTTATCGGAAATGATTAAAAAAACGGTCTTTGCCGTCTCCTCCGACCTGACGCGTCCGGCATTGAATGGTGCCCTGATTCACTTTCCCGGTGCCGGGCAATCGGACATTGAGATGGTCGCGACCGACGGCCACCGGCTGGCACAGGTCATCCGCGAACTCAAGATATCAAATACCCCCAAAGAGCAGAAGGTGATCGTTCCCAAAAAGACACTTTTCGAGTTGAGGAAACATCTGGATGAAGGGGAACCCGGAGAAATCGAGATTGTTCTGTCGGACAAACATATCCTCTTCCAGGAGGGATCCTATATCCTTCTCTCCCGTTTGATTGATGGGCGCTTTCCCAATTATGAGGAAGTAATCCCCCGGGAACATCCCCGGAGCGTCTCTTTGGACCGAGAACTTCTTCAGGGAGCGGTACGCAGGGTCTCGATCCTCTCCGATGAAAAAACACATGCCATCAAACTGAACTTCAGAAAAGGAGAACTACAGATCTCCTCCAGTAATCCCGAGATGGGAGAAGCCGATGAAGTTCTGACCACGGACTATTCCGGCGAAGAAACCTCCTTCGGTTTCAATGTCCGTTATATGCAGGATATTACTTCGGCCCTTTCCGGTGAAGAGGTACGTATTCATTTTCTGGATGCTGCCAGTCCCGCCCGTATAGAAGATCCCGGCGATGCCGGTTTTGTCGGCGTGATCATGCCGATGCGTGTCTGACCTTTTCCATGAAAATACGGCAACTTTCCCTGAAGCATTTCCGGAATGTGAATTCCTGTCTCCTGTTGCCGGATGGGGGTGTCAACATCCTCTTCGGGGAGAACGGCCAGGGGAAGACCAATCTCTTGGAGGCGATTTATTTCCTCTCCCACCTGGGGAGCTTTCGACCGGGTTCACAGAAGGATCTGGTCCTGCAGGGGAGGCTCTGGGGTCAGGTGCAGGGGGCTGTGGAAGACCGGGGCGTATTTAAAGAAATTCTTTTAACGATAGGGGAAAAGGAGAAAGGCATCCGGGTGAACGGAAAACCGGTGTCCCGGGGGGTTGATTATTATGGTACCTTGGATGTTATCCTCTTTTCTCCGGAAACCCTGACGCTCGTCAAGGGGGGGCCGGAAGGGCGAAGACGGTTTCTGGATCGTGCAATCTCCCGCCTCGACCGGCGCTATCTTTACGACCTCAAGAAATATCGCAAAATTCTTCACCAACGCAACGGACTTCTTCGCCTCATCCGGGATGGAAGAGTTTCCCGTGTGGAGTTGCCGGCCTGGAATGAACAACTGGCCCGGACGGGAAGCAGTATCCTTCTGGGACGGTATCGCTTCCTGAGGGAATATGAGATCTGTGCGACCGGAATTTTTCAACAGCTTGTCCACAAGGGGAGCAAACTTCGCATTCTCTACCATTCCACGTTGATGCAAAAGGGAAAAGCAATCAATGACGGACAGGCGGAACTACAGGAAAAATTCATGGCCGGAATGGACATCGTTGCGGACCGGGAGGTTCGGTGCGGATCGACCCGGATCGGGCCCCACCTGGACGACCTGATTCTTGAGGTCGATGGCCGGCCGGCGAAAACCTTTGCCTCCCAGGGAGAAAGTCGAATGCTGACCCTGGCCTTGACCTTGAGTGAGGCACTCTTTCATTCTGAAAAAAAGGGGACCGCCCCCGTTTTACTCCTGGATGACGTGACCTCCGAACTCGACCGGGTCCATCGCCGGCGTTTGAGCGGCTTTCTTCGGCAAATGGGGCAGGTTTTCCTGACCACGACGGACCGGGACCTCCATCGGAAAATAGAGGTTTCCTCGACCGGTTTTCTCGTGGAAAAAGGTGAGATTGCTCTTGTAAAAAAGGGACGGAAATTGTAAGATAGTCCGTTGATTTCCATGGGAGGAACCCCTCCCGCATGCTGTGCATACGTCAAATCCCTGGAGTTCCACCATGACTTATGATGCAGAGAGTATCAAGGTATTAGAGGGTCTGGAAGCCGTCCGGAAACGGCCGGGCATGTACATCGGTGATACGGGAAACTACGGACTGCACCATATTGCCTACGAGGTGATCGACAACAGCGTGGATGAAGCCATGGGGGGCTTCTGTACGGAGATACAGGTTACCATCCACATGGACAACAGCCTTACGGTTGTCGACGATGGGCGGGGAATTCCCGTGAATCAGCATCCGACGGAAAAGATCCCCGCCGCCGAAGTGGTGATGACCAAACTCCATGCAGGCGGGAAATTCGATAGTGCTTCCTACAAGGTGTCCGGCGGACTTCACGGGGTCGGGGTCTCCGTTACAAACGCCTTGTCGGAATGGCTGGAGCTGGAAATCCGACGAGACGGTGCCGTCTATCAACAACGCTACGAAGTAGGCGTCCCTGCCGGGACGCTCAGGAAGATCGGCAAAACCCGGAAGCGGGGGACGAAGATTACCTTTCGGCCGTCCCGGGAGATCTTCGAGGTGACGGAGTTCAGTTTCGACATTCTCGCCAAGCGGCTCCGGGAACTCTCCTTTCTGAACAAGGGACTCAAAATTTCCCTGACCGATGAACGAAGCGGAGAGGAGAAGCTCTTTCATTACAAGGGGGGGATCGCCTCTTTTGTGGAGCATCTTAACCGGAACAAAACGCCGCTCCACAAGAAACCGATCTACCTCGAGCTGGAACGGGAGGGAGTCTCTATTGAAATCGCCATGCAGTACAACGACAGTTATTCGGAAAACCTATATTCCTTTGCAAACAATATCAATACCATCGACGGCGGCACCCATCTGATCGGGTTCAAATCCGCCCTGACCCGGACCCTGAATGCCTATGCCGCGCAGAACAACCTTCTGAAAAAGGTCAAAAAGAGTTTAAGCGGCGATGATGTCCGGGAAGGTCTGACGGCGGTTATCAGCGTGAAGGTACCCGATCCACAGTTTGAGGGACAGACGAAGACAAAGTTGGGCAACAGCAATGTCAAGGGGATCGTGGAAGCGGCCGTCAACGAATCGCTGGGGACCTTCTGCGAAGAAAACCCCTCCGTGGCGAAAAAAATCATCATGAAGTCCGTCAATGCACTCATGGCCCGGGATGCCGCCCGCAAGGCCCGCGACCTGACGCGGCGGAAGGGCCTTCTGGAGGTGGGCACCCTGCCGGGGAAGCTGGCCGACTGTTCGGAGCGGGACCCCGCCCGGAGTGAGATTTTTATCGTCGAGGGAGACTCGGCCGGGGGGTCGGCCAAGATGGGACGGGACCGGCGTACCCAGGCGATTCTGCCTCTCAAGGGAAAGATCCTCAATGTGGAAAAAGCCCGTTACGATAAGATGCTCTCCTCCCAGGAGATCAAGACCCTGATCACCGCTCTCGGAACGGGGATTGGAAAGGACGATTTTGATATCACCAAGGCCCGCTACGGCAAGATTATCATCATGACGGATGCCGATGTGGACGGGGCCCATATCTCCACCCTCCTGATGACCTTTTTTTACCGGCAGATGCTTCCTCTCATTGAAAAAGGATATCTCTTTCTGGCCCAACCGCCTCTCTACAAGGTCAAACGGGGGAAGTCGGAAAAATATATCCCCGATGAGGCGGCCATGGAAGACTATCTTTTAAATGCCGGGATCAATGGTCTGAAAATGAACAAGGAAGACGGATCCAGGACCTTTACCAGCCAGAAAGGGGTGGAGATTCTCAAGACCCTCATCCGCTATGAAAAAATCCTGGAACGATTCGAAAAGAAACGGATCAGTGCCAACCTGTTGCGGGCCATGGTACTCGAAGGGGGGGTAAACGAAGAGACGCTGAAGAACAGGAAGACCCTGGAGGCCGGCATGAAACGGGTAAAAAAGTACCTGAAGATCTTTTTCCCGGAACTTTCCAGCGCGGATTTTACGGTAGAGACTGATGAGGAGTACGGCTGTTACAAGGTTCTCTTCAGGATCCGGCAGAACAGCGGACTCCGGGAGGGGGAGATCGGGCAGGAGCTGCTCGAGTCGCCGGAATACAAGGAATTGCTCCAGCTCAATCCCCGAGCACAGGGACTCGGCATGCCGCCCTACCGGGTACAGGATAACGGGGAGAGTGCCGAGTTTACCACCTCCCGGAAACTGGTCAACTTCATTCTTGACCGCGGCAAAAAGGGACTAACCATACAGCGTTACAAGGGGTTGGGGGAGATGAATCCGGAACAGCTTTGGGAGACGACGATGAGTGTGGAAAAGCGGCGCCTCCTGCAGGTGAAGATCGAAGATGCTGTGGAGGCGGACGAGATCTTTACCGTACTTATGGGCGACCAGGTGGAACCCCGGCGGGCCTTTATTCTGGACAATGCACTGAAGGTCAAGAACCTCGACATCTAAGCGAAGGAGAAGCATGGAACAGAAAGGTATCGTCCTTCCCGTCAATATCGAAGAGACCATGAAACGGTCCTATCTTGATTATTCGATGAGCGTCATCGTCGGCCGGGCCCTCCCCGATGTGCGGGATGGTCTCAAACCGGTCCACCGGCGGATCCTCTATGCCATGTTCCGGGAAGGGCTCCTTTCCAATAAAAAATATTCCAAATCGGCCGGAGTGGTCGGGGAGGTGCTGAAGAAGTTTCATCCCCATGGTGATTCCGCTGTCTATGACAGTCTGGTCCGGATGGCCCAGGAGTGGAATCTCCGCTATCCGCTGATCGACGGACAGGGAAATTTCGGGTCCGTCGATGGGGATTCGGCCGCCGCCTACCGTTATACGGAGGCACGTCTGACGAAGATTGCCGAGGAGATGCTGGCCGACATTGACAAGGAAACCATTAATTACACGCCGAATTTTGACGGCTCCGTCGACGAACCTTCCGTCCTGCCGACCCGTATTCCCAACCTCCTGATCAACGGATCGGCGGGAATTGCCGTGGGGATGGCCACCAACATTCCGCCCCACAATCTCGGGGAAATCATTGCGGGTCTGATGTTGCTGATCGATAAACCGGATGCTTCCCTGGAGGAGATCCTCGCCGTTATCCCGGGGCCGGATTTTCCCACGGGCGGGTTCATCCTCGGCTGGGAGGGGATTCGTCAAGCCTACACCACGGGACGGGGAAAAGTGCTTCTGCAGGCCCGGACCCTTGTGGAAAAAGGGGCGCGCAAGGGGGCAAAAGACGCTATCATCGTGACGGAGATTCCCTACAGCGTGAACAAGTCGAGGCTTTTGGAAGAAATTGCACGGCTGGTGCAGAGCAGGAAGATTGAAGGGATTACCGACCTGCGGGATGAATCGGACCGGGAGGGGATCCGGATCGTCATGGAACTGCGCAAAAACGAGATCGCCGAGGTTGTTTTGAACCAGCTCTTTAAACACACCTCGCTTCGCACGACCTTCGGGATCATCCTGCTTTCTCTGATCCACAATGAACCGAAGATCCTGGGGATTCGAGAGATCCTGCGTCATTTTCTCGACCATCGCAAAGAGGTTGTCACCCGCCGGAGTCTTTTCGATCTCAGGAAGGCCGAGGCCCGCGCGCACCTCCTCGAAGGATTCAAGATCGCCCTGGACAACCTGGATGCCGTGATCAAGCTGATCAAGGGCTCCCGGGATCCCGAGACGGCCCGGACGGGCCTGATGAAAAAATTCAAGTTGACGGTGGAACAGGCCCGGGCGATCCTCGAGATGCGTCTTCAGCGCCTGACCGGCCTTGAGCGGGACAAGATTCTTTCCGACCTGAAAGAGACCCGTACCCTGATCAAAAAACTGAAGTTTATCCTGGAACATGAGGATGAAATCCTGAAGATAATCCAAAGGGAATTAGCAGAAATCCGGGATCGATACAACGATCCGAGACGCAGTGAAATCATTGCCCGGTCGGCCGAGCTTCGGGTGGAAGATCTGATCGCGGAAGAGGAGATGGTGATTACCATCTCCCACTCCGGTTATATCAAGCGGAATGCCGTCAGTCTTTACCGCGCGCAACAACGGGGCGGCCGGGGCGTCACCGGTATGGGGACCAAGGATGAGGATTTTGTGGAGCGCCTTTTTGTGGCGCAAACCCATGATTTTATCCTCTTTTTCACCAACATGGGGAAGGTCTACTGGTTAAAGGTACACGAGATTCCCCAGGCGGGTCGGGCCGCCCGGGGGAAGGCAATCGTCAACCTGCTGCAGATCTCATCCGCAGAGACCATTACCGCCACCCTGCCGGTAAGGGAATTTGATGAAAGCAAATACATCATCATGGCTACCCGCCGGGGGATCGTTAAAAAGACCTCTCTCGCGGCTTACAGTCATCCCAGGACGACCGGGATCATGGCTCTCTCCCTCGATGCCGGTGACCAGTTGATTCGGGTCGGCATTACCAACGGGGATCATGACATCCTCCTGGGGACCCGTGACGGGATGGCCATCCGATTCCATGAAACCGAAGTACGCCCCATGGGGCGGGTTTCCCGCGGGGTCAAAGGGATCTCCATGCGGAAAGAGGATGAAGTGATGGGCATGGAGGTGGTCAATCCAGGCGAAACCCTGCTCACGGTCACGGAGAACGGATTCGGAAAACGTACGAAGATCTCCGAATATCCCGTCCAGGGACGCGGCGGCAAAGGGGTGATCACCATCAAAACCACGGAACGCAACGGCGAAGTGATCAACGTCCGGCAGGTCTCCGACGAAGACGACCTGATGATCATCACCCGCAAAGGGCAGATCATCCGGATGAAGATCGCCGGAGTCTCGGTGATCGGACGGAATACCCAGGGTGTCAAATTGATCGGTATTGAAGCAGGAGACAAAGTCACCGGTGTGGCCACCCTTGCAGAAAAGGAAAGTGAAGAGGAATGATCGCCCGGGAATCCTCCGGTGTCTGTTCATACTCCTTCTTTTGAGTCTTGCCGCCTGCCGGAATGATCCGTCGGAGCAACTGCTCCTCAAGGCCGGAGATGCCTTGCGGGAAGGGCGGGTGGAAGAAGCACTCTCCGACTACACTCAGGCGGTCTCACGTGATCCCCATACGGAAACTGCACAGGAAGCGAATTACCGGATCGGAGAGATCTACCGTCTTTTTAAGAACCAGCCGGAAGAGGCGATCGGATTTTTCCGGAAAGCCGCCGACGACGGAAGACTCTCCCGGTATGGAGAAAAGGCGCAAAAGAACATTGCGGAGATTTATCAGCAGGAATTCAAGGATTACAAAAAGGCCATTCCGGAATTACAGCGCCTCATCGACCGTTTCCCCGCCTCACAGTCGGCCGCAGAGGCGCAGTACCGAATCGGCCAGAGTTATATGGCGCTGAAACAGTATGATCAGGCCCGCATTGAATATTCCCGGCTGCTTGACCGCTACGGCAGCAGCGAATATCGGGATGACGGTGCCTACCGGATCGGCGTTGCCTATGAGCGGGAAGGTGATTTCAAAGCCGCCCGGCGGGCATATGAAAGTTTTCTCACCCACTATCCGGACAGTCCCCTCGTGCCGAATGTACGCCTTGGACTGGCCAATATTCTGGAGGAATTAGGGGAAATTGACGGGGCACTGAAACAGCTTACCTTACTGGAAAAGAACTATCCCAACCAGGAAGTGATCCTGAGAAAGCTTGATGCATTGCTGAAAAAGAAGAATACCGGTAAGACCGTGGGTTTTTCCGAAAAGAAATGATCTTCATCCCCTCTCGGGGGAAACCGTTTGACTTCCTCCGGACGGAATGATAATTTATCCGCTCCATTTTTACGGAGGAGAGGGCGCTTTTCACGTGATTTCCTCTTCCGGCAAGTTCGCCGGAGGCGGAACGGGCGGATTTCCGGAAGACAGACCGTGGATTTTGGACTATGTTTGATGCAAAATTTGTACGAAACAACATCCAGGTCTTGGAGCGGATGACCGTCGAGAGAGGCGATCCGGTTTCTCTCGATGAGTTTGTACAGCTCGATGCCGAGAACCGGCATTTACGGACCCATCTGGAGGAGGCACAGCACAAGATCAACATTGTCTCCAAAAAGATCGGCCGGCTCAAGCGGGAAGGAAAGGATGCAGGGTCACTCCAGGAAGAGATGAAAGAGGTCTCCTCTCGGATCAAGGAGTTCAAACAGAAAAAAGCGGAGGTTGATGAGTCGATCCGTTCCATTCTGTTGCAGATCCCGAACATTCCCCACGAGTCCGTTCCCGACGGCAAGGGCGAGGAGGACAATGTCGAGGTCCGGCGCTGGGGGCATGCTCCGGAGTTTGATTTTGTGCCGCAGGCCCATTGGGACATCGGTGAAAAACTCGATATTCTCGATTTTGCCCGCGGAGTCAAGCTGGCCGGTGCACGTTTCACTTTGTATAAAGGGATGGGCGCCCGTCTGGAGAGGGCGCTGATCAACTTTATGCTCGATATCCAGACCGGGGAGAAGGGCTACCGGGAAATTCTGCCCCCCCTTTTGGTGAACCGGACGACCATGACCGGTACGGGTCAACTTCCGAAATTTGAGGAAGATCTTTTTCGGGTTCCCAAGGATGAGAAGGAAGACTATTATCTGATCCCCACGGCCGAAGTGCCGGTCACCAATATCCACAGAGAGGAGATTCTTGAGGGTGAGCAGCTCCCTCTTTACTATACGGCCTTTACCCCCTGTTTTCGAAAGGAAGCCGGTTCTTACGGGAAAGACACCCGGGGGCTGATCCGCCAGCATCAATTCAACAAAGTGGAGCTGGTAAAGATCGTGGAACCGGAGACTTCCTATCCGGAATTAGAGGGGCTCCTGAAGGATGCCGAAGAGATTCTGCAACGTCTCAATCTCCACTATCGTGTGGTCACTCTTTGTAAGAGAGATCTCGGGTTTTCGGCGGCGAAGACCTATGACATCGAGGTCTGGTTGCCGGCACAGAACACTTTCCGGGAAATCTCCTCTTGCAGTAATTTCGAGGATTTTCAGGCCCGGCGGGCTTCGATCCGCTACCGTCCGGAACCAAAAGCGAAACCGGAACTGGTCCACACGATCAACGGCTCCGGATTGGCCGTCGGGCGGACCCTGGTCGCGATCTTGGAGAACTATCAGCAGGCCGACGGCAGCGTGATCATCCCCGAGGTCCTGCGCCCCTACTTGGGGGGTGTCGAGAAGATAGAGAAAAGAGCAGTTACCGGATCCGGATAGAGGTCTTTCGGGAGGAGTGGCCGAGTGGTTGAAGGCGGCGGTCTTGAAAACCGTTGTGCGAAAGCACCGTGGGTTCGAATCCTACCTCCTCCGCCAGGTTTTTGCGAAGCAAAAACCTATGGCAATTCGCGATGCGAATTGCAGAACAACAAAAATAAGAAGAGGTAGGATGAGAAACCGGGTTCGACCCCAAGATACCTTCAGAGGAGCCGCCGAAGGCGGCAAGGATAAGATCTTAAGCGGGACGCGCTGCGTCCTGAAGCGGAGCGGAAGGGCGGAAAGCGCAATCCTACCTCCTCCGCCATTTTGTCGCTTCGCGACAAAATAATCAATTTGCAAAGCAAATTGTAATATAATTTTACTTCGTAAAATTATCAGGAGAGATGGCCGAGTCGGCTGAAGGCGCTCGCCTGCTAAGCGAGTGTAGGGCTTAACACCCTACCGAGGGTTCGAATCCCTCTCTCTCCGCCATGTTTTCGTTGCACGAAAACACCAAGTAGTTTGCTTTGCAAATTGCGATAGCCATAAAGAGAGAGGGTGAGAAGCCTCGCTGGTTCGATCCCAAGATACCTTAATGTGATGGCCGTCGAAGACGGCAAGGATAGATCTAAAGCGGGACGCGCGACACCCCGTAGCGAAGCGTAGGGGTGGAAAGCGCAATCCCTCTCTCTCCGCCATATTTTCGTTGTACGAAAACATCGAGCAATTCGCTAAGCGGATTGTGATCACTATAATGATAGAAAGAGAAAGAGACGAAAACCCGAGGAGAGGTGACCGAGAGGCCGAAGGTGCACGACTGGAAATCGTGTGTAGTGAAAGCTACCGGGGGTTCGAATCCCCCCCTCTCCGCCATGTTGAAAAGTTTGGCGGATCATTGGGAGATTACATCGAACCGGATCGTGGTACGGGGGGGAATGAGAAGCCCCGTTGGGGTTCGACCCCAAGACACATCCAGAGGAGCCGCCGTAGGCGGCAAGGATAGATCTAAAGCGGGGCACGCGACGCCCCGGAGCGAAGCGGAGGGGTGGAAAGCGTGAATCCCCCCCTCTCCGCCATGTTGAAAAGTTTGGCGGATCATTGGGAGATTACATCGAACCGGATCGTGGTGCGGGGGGGAATGAGAAGCCCCGTTGGGGTTCGACCCCAAGATACCGGTTGAAATTTTTTGAAAAAATTTTAGCGCCCATAGCTCAGTTGGATAGAGCGTTGGACTACGAATCCAAAGGTCGCAGGTTCGAATCCTGCTGGGCGCACCATCATTTCAGTCTGCTGAAAAATGTCTACGAATGCTACTCAGCTTCTTCCGGTTAAGATCGAGAAGATCCGTCCGCAGAGTCTATCCCCGGACCACTATTTTATGTGCCGGGCATTAGAGGAGGCGGTCCTGGCCTTGGAGCACCGGGAGGTGCCGATCGGGGCGGTTGCCGTATCGGAGGGAGTCATCGTCGGGCGGGGCTATAACCGGAAGGAGACGGACCGGGATGCCACGGCCCATGCCGAGATCCTGGCCCTGCGGGAGGCTTCGGAGACCCTCGGTCGATGGAGGCTGACCGATGTGACCCTCTATGTGACGCTGGAGCCCTGCGTCATGTGCGCCGGCGCCATGGTGCAGGCCCGCCTCGGACGACTTGTCTTCGGTGCTTATGACCGCAAAGGTGGCGCCTGTGGATCGGAGTTCCATATCACACAGGATTTCCGGCTCAACCACCAAGTGGAAACCCGGGGGGGCGTGATGACGGAGGAAGCGGAACGGCTTCTCTGCACTTTCTTCGCCCGTCTCCGGTAGCCCGGTTGCAGGGTTTGCTTTGGCTTTGATTTTGTCTCTTTTGTTTGGTATTTTTTCGGGCTCACGCAATTTGCTCCGCAAATTGCTATATGATTTTACGAAGTAAAATTATCAGGAGAGATGGCCGAGCTGGTCGAAGGCGCCTGACTCGAAATCAGGTGTGGGGCAACTCACCGGGGGTTCGAATCCCTCTCTCTCCGCCATGTTTTCGTTGCACGAAAACATAAAACATTTTGCGTCCCCTCTTCGGGCGAAGAACTTCGGGTCCTGCGCAACAGAAAGGTGTGAACCGGGTCAGGCCGTGATTGGAGCAGCCCTAAGCATTCTCTTTTGTGTGCCGCAGGGAAGCCTGAAGTTTCTTCGCTCGAAGAGGGGTTGTAAAGGGAAGGACGATACGGATTATGTCATACCGGGTATTGGCACGAAAATACCGTCCCCAGACCTTTGAGGAGATCATCGGCCAGGGGCATATTACACGGACCCTCCAGAATGCCATCGAGGCCGACCGGATTGCCCAGGGATTTCTCTTTTCCGGTATGCGGGGGGTCGGAAAGACCACGCTGGCCCGGGTCTTTGCAAAGGCGCTGAACTGCAAGTCCGGGCCGACCCGAACTCCCTGCAATGCCTGTGATCACTGCCGGGAGATCACCGATGGAAACTCGGTGGATGTGATCGAGATCGACGGTGCTTCCAATACCGGTGTCGATGATGTGCGTGAACTTCGTGAAAACGTACTGTATGCTCCGGCACGAACCCGTTACAAGGTCTATATTATTGATGAAGTACACATGCTATCGAGAAGCGCCTTCAATGCCTTGCTGAAGACTTTGGAGGAACCACCGTCCCATGTAATCTTCATCTTTGCCACGACGGAACCCCACAAGGTTCCGATTACCATTCAGTCACGCTGCCAGTGTTTCAGTTTTCGAAAAATTCCCCTGCAGGATGTGGCGGCGCAGTTACTCCATCTTGCGGCATCGGAAGATCTTGAACTGGACCCGGTTGCCGCACAACTGATTGCCCGTGCCTCCGAGGGGAGCATGCGGGATGCGCAGAGCCTAATGGACCAGGTCGTCTCCTTCTGCGGGACAACCATCACTTCTGCCGAGACACAGAAGGTGTTGGGACTGATCGACCGGCAGGTGCTGGATGCGTGTACCCGGGCCCTGGTAAAACAGGATGCCGCCGGGGCCCTCGCCTTGGTGGAGGAGTTAAGCAGCGGGGGACAGGATCTGACGGAGTTCTGCAAGGCGCTGCAATTGCATCTGCGGAACCTGCTGATGATCCGGATTCTGGAGAGCCCGGAAAAGATTACGAGCCTGCCCGCGGAGGAGATCGCCCGTTTAAAAGAACCGGCGGAGGCCCTGGATGAAGGCCGTCTGATCGCTTTTGTTGAACACCTGAATCGGACGGAGGAGGCGCTTCGGCGGGCGACGACACCGAGGTTTCTGCTGGAAGTTGCCCTGGTGAAGATGACCCGGATGCAGCCGTTACGGGAATTTCGGGAGATTGCCGACCAACTGCAGGGACTCGAACGACGTCTTGCCGCCGGACACTCCCCGGCGGAAGGCTCGATTCCGCCTGTGGCGGTCCGGAAGGATGCTGCGATGCAGGTCCCGGACGGAGGCGCTGCCGCCGGGAGCGTAGCAGATCGCTCGGAAATGGATTGGGAGACGATGGTCCGGCATGCACAAAAGACTTCTCCTCCCGTCGGGTCGATCCTCGAACATGCTTTTTTGAAGAGCGTCGCGGGTGATCGGATCGAGATCGGTTTTGCGAAAAAGGTTCATCTCGATATGGCACGGAGAAAGATCAAACAGATCCGGGAAATCCTGCAGGGATCTTTTCATTATGAACCGGCTGTGGAGCTGGTCCTGCATGAGCAACCCGGTTCGACACCGCTGACCCTGCAGGCGAAAAAAAAGGAAGCGGCCCGTGTGAGGAAGGAGCAGCTCACGCAGGAAAGTCTGCAGCACCGTGTTGTCCGGGAGGCTGTGAAAGTCTTCCATGGCCGGATTACGGAAGTCCGTGAATTCTCCTGAGATCCTTCGAGGATGTTCGATTGTTGAGGTACGCTGATGTCCAAAAATATGCTCGGTGATCTGATGCGTCAGGCCCGACAGATGCAGGAGAAGATGAAAGACCTTCAGCGGGAGGCCGGAAGCCGGGTGGTCGAGGCCTCATCCGGCGGCGGGATGGTAACGGTACGGATGAACGGCCGTCAGGAACTTCTTTCCCTGCAGGTTGAACAGGATCTGCTCGACAGCGAGGATTCGGAGATGTTACAGGATCTGATCGTGGCCGCCGTCAATGAAGGGATCCGGAAATCCAGGGAAGTGATGGAAGAGGAAATGAAGAAGTTGACCGGAGGGCTGAATTTCAATATCCCCGGACTTTTCTGATCCCGCATGCGGCGGGGTTGTCGGCGCGAATGAGGAGAATACGGGACGGTGGTAGCCTCTTCCCTGACCAGGCTGATCGAAGAGCTGAAACGGCTTCCGGGGATCGGAACCAAGACGGCGCAACGGCTTGCCTTCTTCCTGATGAAGATGCCGAAGGATCGGGCCCTGGGGCTGGCCCGGGCGATTGAAGAGGTCAAGGAGAAGATTCGTTTCTGCCGTCGATGCGGAAATCTTGGGGAAGGGGAGCTTTGTACTGTTTGCCGGGACTCCCGACGGGACGCAACCCTTATCTGTGTGGTTCAGGAGGCGATGGATGTTATGGCTATCGACCGGACGGGAGAATACCGGGGTCTCTTTCACGTTCTCCACGGTGCCCTGTCGCCGATGGACAATATCGGCCCCGATGAGTTAAACCTGAGTTCGTTGATGAAGCGGCTGCATGAGCCGGATGTGCGGGAAGTCATTCTGGCGACAAACCCGACCATTGAAGGAGAGGCGACGGCCCTCTACCTGGCCCGGCTGATTCATGCGAAAACGAGGATCAAAGTCAGCCGGATTGCCCACGGCATTCCCATGGGGGGCCATCTGGAGTATGCCGATGAGGTCACCCTCTCGAAGGCGCTGGAGGGGAGACGGGAAATTCAATAACGGAAGAGTGGAACGAGCCGCCCTTCCCGATACATCAAAGAAGGAGAATTCTTATGTCGATCACCGAAGTTCGATGGCACGCACGGGCCGGTCAGGGAGCCGTTACCGCGGCAAAGATCCTGGCGGAGGCAACGATGGCACAGGGAGAATATGTGCAGGCCTTTCCGGAATATGGACCGGAGCGGATGGGGGCCCCCCTTCGGGCCTACAACCGGATCAGCGATGCCCCCCTGACCATGCACTGTCAGGTGACCAATCCCAATGTGGTCATCGTCGTCGACAGCTCGCTGCTGGAGACGCAGGACGTGACCGACGGCACACCGGAGGATGCCGTTTTCCTCGTCAACACGACCCACTCCCCCGCGGAGGTTGCCGAAAAACTGGGACGCCCCGTCGACCGAGTCTTTACGGTGGATGCCACGCAGATCTCCATCGACTGCCTCGGGCGGCCGATTCCCAATACGCCCCTGTTGGGTGCCCTTTCCAGGGCGACGGGGCTGGTCAAACTTGACGTCCTGTTGACGGACCTGGCGGTGAACCTGAAGAAAAAATTCCCCGAAAAAATCGTGCAGGGCAATACGGCTTCGGTGGAACGAGCCTACAAGGAGGTAAAAGGAATATGAGCGGACTCAAAAACTGGAAGGAACTGACTCCCGGCGCCGTCATTGAAGAGGCGGGGAATGCCGCAAAGTATGAGACCGGCGGCTGGAGGACCTACCGGCCGGTCCTCGATGAAAAGAAGTGCATTCACTGCCTGAACTGCTGGATCTCCTGTCCCGATACGGCGATTATCGTCCGGGACGAGAAGATGACCGGCTTCGACTATGATCACTGCAAAGGGTGCGGCGTCTGTGCCGATGTCTGTCCGAAAAAGGTGCAGGCGATCTCGATGGAACAGGAAGGAAAATAGAGGGAGATATCATGGGACAACGAGTAGCAATGACAGGAAACATCGCCATGGCCAACGCCATGCGCCAGATCAACCCGGATGTGTGTGCCGCCTATCCGATCACACCCTCCACCGAGATCATGCAGCAGTTTTCAAGTTTTGTGGCGGACGGATTGGTAAAGACGGTCCTGGTGCCCGCCGAGAGTGAGCACAGCGCCATGAGCGCCTGTATCGGCGCCGCCGCCGCCGGCGGCCGGGTGATGACGGCCACCTCTTCCCAGGGACTGGCCCTCATGTGGGAGATGCTCTTCATCGCGGCGGGGAACCGGCTTCCCATCGTACTGGCCATGGCCAACCGGGCCTTGTCCGCCCCGATCAATATTCACGGCGATACCTCCGATGCCATGGGGGCACGGGACTCCGGCTGGATCCAGATCTTCTCGGAAAATGGTCAGGAAGCCTATGATAATCTGATCCAGGCCGTGCGCATCGCCGAGCATCTTGATATACGTCTCCCCGTCATGGTTGGGATGGACGGTTTCATCATCAGCCACTCCATCGAGAGCATGGAGTTGTTAGACGATGAAAAGGTACGGGATTTCGTGGGAGAATATACCCCGAGTCGGCCTCTTCTTGACATTCAACATCCCCGGACCTACGGTCCCCTCGATCTGCAGGATTATTACATCGAACACAAACGGCAGGAATACGAGGCAATGAAAAATGCCAAGTCGGTGATCCTGGAAGTGGCGAAGGATTTTTCGAACCGCTTCGGCCGGGAGTACGGCCTCTTTGAGGCGTACCATCTTGATGATGCCGAGGTCGCCATCGTGGTCTTGAACTCCGCGGCCGGGACCGTCAAGACGGTTATTGAAGAACTGCGGGCCGACGGGGTGAAGGCGGGTCTGTTGAAACCCAGGGTCTTTCGCCCCTTCCCGGCGGAGGAGATCGCCGCCGCCCTCTCCGGTGTCAAGGCGGTCTGTGTAATGGACCGGGCCGACGGGGTCAATGCCGTCGGCGGACCCCTTTTCCCGGAATTCCGTTCCGCCCTGTATGATGCAACTCCCCGTCCGATGATCATCAACAAGGTTTTCGGGCTCGGCGGGCGCGACCTCGGTCTGCACCATGTACGTGAGGTCTTCGCCGAATTAGGGAAGATTGCCGAAACCGGAAAGATTGAAACCCTGGCCGAATACATTACTGTTCGAAACTGAACCGCAAGGAGTCTATCATGTCCAAACTGACACTCAAGGAACTTTCCAAACAGGAGGAACTCTTAAGCGGAGGGCACAGACTCTGTGCCGGGTGCGGCGCTTCCATTATCGTCCGCCAGATCCTCTTGGCCGCCGAGGACCCCGTGGTCGTGACGAGCGCCACCGGGTGTCTCGAAGTGGCCACGACCATCTTCCCCTACACTGCCTGGAAGGTCCCCTTTTTCCATTCAGCCTTTGAAAATTCCGCCGCCACGGCGTCCGGTGTTGAGGCCATGTATCAATCCCTCAAAAAACAGGGAAAGATCAAAGAGAAAATCAAGTTTATCGCCTTCGGCGGTGACGGGGGGACCTACGACATCGGTTTCCAGTCTCTTTCGGGAGCACTGGAGCGGGGTCATGATTTTACCTATATTTGTTACGACAACGGGGCCTACATGAACACCGGGATTCAGCGGTCGAGTTCGACCCCGATCGGCGCTGCGACGACGACCAGCCCCGCCGGTAAGGTGGTGCCCGGCAAGATGCAGCACCGGAAGAACCTGACGAAGATCGTGGAGGCCCACAATATCCCCTACCTGGCCCAGGCAAGTCCCTCCAAACCGATGGATCTGATGAAGAAGGTTCGCAAGGCCCTGGCCACGGAAGGTCCCTGTTTTCTGAACATTGTTTCCCCCTGCAACCGGGGATGGCGTTCCGCCCTGGATGGAGCGATCCGGGAATCCCAGCTTGCCGTCGATACTTGTTTCTGGCCCCTGTATGAAGTCGAAGAGGGGAAGGTGAAGATTACCTTTAAACCGAAGGAGAAAAAACCGATCGAAGAGTGGCTGAAGGTCCAGGGGCGTTTCAAACATCTCTTCAAGCCGGAAAACGGATGGATCATCGAAAAAATGCAAAAAAGGATCGACCACGACTGGGAAAAACTTCTGGCCCGCCATGAGGCGGATCAGCCCGTGAAAGAGTAGAGGAAAAGAGAGGGGAAATTAAATGATTGTAATTTATCTAACTCCATGTTATATATAATATATTAGCAATTTCGCCGATCCGCCCCAATCTTACGAGCCCTTCTTGAAAGAGGGTCCATTCAAGAGGTTCACCATGGCTGCACAAAACACCAACCTGGTCCTTTACGAAGAGGATGTTGTCAGGATAGAAGAAGAGATCGCCAGACTTCGTCAACAGACAAACTCCAACCTTATTTTTCTGGTGGACCGGGACGGCCAGTTGATCGCTTCCTGTGGGGACAAGGAAGACCTCGATACCACGTCGCTTGCTTCTCTGACGGCGGGGAATATCGCCGCCACGGGAGGGATGGCAAAACTCATTGGGGAAAAAGAGTTTTCCATTCTCTTTCATGAGGGGGAGCGGGACAATATTCACATCTCTATTATCGCCAAACGGGTGATTCTCGTGATCATTTTCGACCAGCGTTCTTCCCTTGGCATTGTCCGTCTCCGGGTCAAAAAAAGCTCGGAGACCCTGGCCCGTATTTTTGAAGAGGTCCAGCAGAAGAAAGAGAAAGAGGGACAGGACGCGGACGGCCTCGGCTCACCGTTGGAAGAAATTACCGATGAAGATATAGACCGGCTTTTCGGGTAAGCAAACCAACGATTAGAGGGTAAGCATGTCTTTCATCAACTATTCCTCCCGAGAGATCAACTGCAAGATTGTTTACTACGGTCCGGGCCTGGGCGGCAAGACCACGAACATCCAGTATATCTACGACAAGACCAATCCCGAGGCCAAGGGGAAGATGATTTCCCTTGCCACGGAAACGGAACGGACCCTCTTCTTCGATTTTCTCCCGCTGGCTCTTGGGACGATCCGGGGGTTCAAGACCCGCTTTCATCTCTATACCGTTCCGGGGCAGGTCTTCTACGATGCCAGCCGGAAGCTGATCTTGAAAGGGGTCGACGGCGTGGTTTTTGTGGCCGACTCGCAACTGGAGCGGATGGATGCCAATATGGAAAGCGTTGAGAACCTGAAAGAAAACCTCATGGAGCAGGGGTATGACTTGGCCAAAATCCCCTATGTGGTTCAGTTCAATAAGCGGGACCTGGACAATGTCGCCACCGTGGAGGAACTGCAGAAGGCCCTGAACCCGATGCAGGTTCCGTGGTTTGAGGCGGTTGCTCCCGGTGGAAGCGGAGTTTTTGAGACCCTCAAGGCTGTGGCGAAGCAGGTCCTCATGCAGTTGAAAAACGGCGGAGGGAACTGAAAAAAAATCCCAGGGCAAAACCGGCGTGCATTACGCCCGCTTTTTTTGAACGGTTAAGGTGCTTGTCATTTTCTCGATAACCTTGAAATATTCTGTCGGTGCAGTTTTTCCCGGAGTTTCTTCAGCCGGTCGATTCCCCCTTTGATACGAAAGACCTCTTCCATCATTGCCTGGGTATTATCGGCCCCGGCAAAAGCCCAGTCCACCTCTTCCTCTTCATGGACCTGGAAATCCCCCCGGTTGTTTTCATTACGCAGGAGATGTTCGATGACCGGTCGTGCAGCGGTTACAAGGGTTTCCAGAAACCAGATCTCCTGCTCCGTGAAGGGGGTGTTGCTCCGGGCGGAACAGAGCAGGAGTGTCCCGACGCTTTCATCTTCGGCAAGCACCGGGACAAGAACCAGCGACCGATAAGGTGTCTCTTTGAGATACCGCCGAACGAAGACCATGATCGGCTCCGTTCCAACATCGGGGATTACCAACATCTCCCGGCTGTTTAAGACCTCAATCATCTCCGGATACCTTTGCAGATCGATCTTAAGGTGCTGTAGCGCCGGGTTGTCACTGGAAGCTTCGACAATACCGGTCTTCCGGTCTTCATAAACGCGGACAAAAGAACATCGGTCGACCCCCATAATTTCAGCCACATTCAGTACCAGCGTAAAGAGCATGTCATGAACCGTTTCTTTCGCATAGAGGGAGTGGATCATCTCCTGGATCAGGTAGAGTCCTTCCCTTTCACTGCTCAACCGGGCGAACCGTTCCCACAACTCCAATTGCCGTTCCACCCGGGCCAGCAGATCGAGCCTTTCCACCGGTTTTGCGATCAAATCGTCCGCTCCCGACTGCAAACCCTCCAGGGTACAGAGGTCTTTCTGCTCTGCAGCCATCAGGATCAACGGGATCTCCTGCATGGACGGAATCATTCGTAACTGCCGACAGAGGTGGAGACCATCCATTCGCGGCAGCTCGGTGGCGGCCAGCACCAGGTCCGGCTGGAAGCGAATCAACTTCTGCAGACCTTCTACCCCGTCAGAGGCTTCTTCCAGAGAATAGGGATAGGCGGACATGATCTCCCGGATGCGGCTCCGTGCACGGGTATCGGAGTCAATGACGAGAATGCGGGTATAATCGATCATAGCGGTCTCTCCATTGCTATTCGGATCGAAACACGGGAGTGAATCGAATTCACCGGAAACCTGATGATACGAAAGAGATCTTTCGGATGGATGAGAAATGAATGGAATGAAATTATCGGAGGTGTTTGCATCACTTATTTTCGGCAATCGACCAACCATTTAAGGTTGTCGACTTTGCGCCCCGTCCTTTCGGAAACCGGTTAGCCATTTTCGTTATAATGATATTTTAAGTATAGCTTATTTGATGCGGCTGGACAATTAAATTAATGCCGGGTTTCTGTCGCCTTCGGAGGTCCCACAAAGCAGAAAGATCGGCATTTTATAAATAATTTTATAAACGAAATCAATGAGATAGATGAATCACGCCGGAAATCGCAGGTTTGTCATTATTCTGGGGAGGAATCTTGCAAATTCAATGGTTTTTTTTGAGTTGTAGCGGATCGTTTTCTGAGATATGAATGGAGAAAAAGTTCAGTCGAAGAGGTGAAGAGATGGATTTCAGAACCCGGGAAGGACGGATGGAAGCTCTCGTACTCAGGAACAGTCGTCCAGCCTGGATTATGCTGTTGGTCCTCCTTCTGTTATTCTGTATGGCGATCAAATCCGCCGGGGCAATCCCTCTGCCGAATGAGGCCTGGGGAAAACTGTTGGCCGGGTTTGTGCATGAAGGTCGTGTCGACTACGATGGGATCGAAGCTCACCCTGCACTTCTTCAGCAGAGCCTGAAGGAGTTTTCCCGAATTACCCGCCGGGTATATGATAAATGGTCCAGGGAACAACAGCTCGCCCACTGGATCAACGCCTACAATCTTTTCACCGTCAAGGCGGTTGTTGATCATTATCCGCCGAAGGGATGGAACTTCCTTTACCCAAGGATCAGTATTCGTCAGATCAGCCGGGTCTGGGACCGGAAGGAATACCGCACAGCGGGAGAACGGCTCTCCCTGAACCGGATTGAGCATCAAATCCTTCGTCCTCTCTTCCGGGAACCGAGAGTCCACTTTGCCTTGGTCTGTGCCTCCCTGGGGTGTCCCCCCCTCCCTGCTCAACCCTATACCGGGGAGAACCTGGAGGTCATGCTCAACCGGCAGGTGAGGATCTATCTTGACGATACCGACCATGGACTTCACTGGGACCCTGCCACGCGGACACTCTCCCTGTCACAAATTTTCTCCTGGTTCGGGGAAGACTTCCGGGGTTACACGGAAAGACACCGCCTCTTCAGAGCTCTGCCGGCAAAACAGAGAAATGCTCTGAATTTCGTGTGGGAATACCTTCCGGAGCGGATCAGGAAATCGTTGACAGCGGAACCGTTCCGGATACATTATATGAAATATGACTGGTCCCTGAATGGCCGTCCATAATGACTCTTTCTTAATTTGCCCGATTACGGAAACCACCATCGTCGAAAAGGGACGATCCCTTGACGGAACCATTGATCCAATCACAAATCCATTTCGGCCGGGAGGTTCTGAGCGATTTTTCCCGGTCAACCGCACTGGAATGGATTGAAACGAACGGGCTGGGCGGTTATGCTTCCTCCACGGTGGTCGGTGCAAACACCCGCCGTTATCACGGCCTTCTCGTTGCCGGCGGCGAGGGGTTCTCCCGTTACGTCCTCCTCTCCAAACTGGAAGACTTTCTCATTACCCGCGGCATTCGATACAACCTGAGCAGCAATCAATACCGGGAGACGATCCATCCCGGCGGACATCTGCTGCTCGACGGTTTCGACCGTTATCCCTTTCCGACCTTTCATTACGATCTGGAGGGAGTACGGATCAAAAAGGAAATTTTCCTCCCCTACGGCCAGGAGACCGTGGTTATTCTCTACACGATGCTGAGTCCGGGGAGAGCGGGGAGGCTCCATGTCCGTCCGCTCATTGCCTTCCGCGATGCTCATGCCCTGACCCGCGAAAACCCGGTTCTGGACAATACCGTCATCATGGGAACCGGCAAGGTTTCGATTCATCCCTATCCGGGAATGCCGACACTGACCTTTTACCATCACCGGGGGACCTTTGCCGGTCCATCCTACTGGTACCGGGATTTTCATTACCCCCGGGAACGGGAGCGCGGCCTGGAAGATGTGGAGGATCTTTTCAGCCCGGGTGAGTTCGTTCTGCCTCTTACCAACAACCATCCGATTGCCCTTGTCATTACCGCCGGGGAGAGTGACCCGCAGTCCGCACACCTCCTGCGGGAAAAGGAACTCCAACGGAGACGGGACCTTCTCCTTTCCCTGCCCGTGCGAGACGAGGTCACCGAGTTACTGACGCTGGCCGCTGACCAGTTTTTCGTTCGGAGCCGATCTCATCGAAGTACCGTGATTGCCGGTTATCCCTGGTTTGCCGACGGGGGCCGGGAGACGCTGATCAGTTTGCAGGGACTGGC
Organism: Deltaproteobacteria bacterium; assembly: GCA_013151235.1. Taxonomy (NCBI): domain Bacteria; kingdom Pseudomonadati; phylum Myxococcota; class Myxococcia; species Deltaproteobacteria bacterium. The sequence continues at coordinate 77,858 of JAADIO010000002.1, forward strand.
CCTCTGTACCGGACGTCACCGGGATGCCCGGGCGATTCTCCGGGTCACGGCCCGGAGAATACAGGACGGACTGGTTCCCAACCGGACTTTGGAGGGGACCGGAGAAGCGGACTACCGGGCAGCGGACGCTTCGCTCCATTTTCTGATTGCCGTCGACCGGTATCTTTGTGCAACACGGGACGGGGACTTGTTGAAGGAACTTTTTCCGGTTATGGAAAAGATCGTAGCAGCCTACCGTCAGGGAACTCGTTACGGGATTGCCATGGATGCCGGCGACAAGCTACTCCATGCCGGAGTGCCGGGTCTTCCCGTAACCTGGATGGACGCGAAACTGGAAGATTGGGTCGTTACCCCCCGTCAGGGGAAGGCGGTCGAGATCAATGCCCTCTGGCATCATGCACTGCAACGTATGGCGGCCTGGTCGGACGGTCTTGGAATTTCAAGAGACTATGGTTGGCTCGCGGAAGAGGTTCGCCGTAATTTTGCCCGACGTTTCTGGTATGCCGAGGGGGGCTATCTCTATGACGTGATTGATACCGACAACGGACCCGATGCGTCCTTTCGGCCGAACCAGATTACGGCCCTGGCATTGGCTCCTCCTCTGATCGGGCAGGAGCGGGGGAGGGGCATCCTGAAGGCGGTACGCCGACGGCTGCTTACCCCGTTCGGACTGCGCAGTCTTGATCCCGAGGATTCCGCTTACCGGAAGCATTACGAAGGGAGCCCCTGGGAACGGGACAGCGCCTACCACCAGGGAACGGTCTGGCCCTGGTGGATGGGTCCCTTAACTGATGCCTTTCTCCGGTATTGTCCGGAGGAGCTGAATTCTTCCTGGCTCAACCCGTTGATCGGGCAACTTTCGGTTTACGGAGTCGGAACGATCGGTGAAGTCTTCGACGGTGATCCCCCCTACCATCCGGGGGGCTGCATCGCCCAGGCCTGGAGCGTGGCGGAACTTCTGCGGAGCTATCTCTCTCTTCAAGATGTCTTCGGGGGGAAGGGGATGAAAAAAAGTTCTGTTGCGTCCCCCTCGGTTTTGAGTTAGACTGATCAATATAACCGTGTCATTCGATACGCTGGTCCCACCGTCAAGATCACCATATTTCAGGAGGTGTCCCCATGTTTGAGCGTAAAGAAATCTTCCGGAAATCCGAATCGGGAAGCATCCCCATCCCCCGCACCCCTTCCTCCGATACGGGTTTATCCGCCAAGTCGGTCTTCATCGGCCAGTCAATCTTTATCAAGGGAGAACTGACCGGAAATGAAGACATGGCGATTGAAGGAAAAGTGGAAGGACATATTCGGCTCCAGGACCATAATGTCACGATCGGATCGAACGGAACCATTGAAGCGGAGATCTTTGCCAAGAACATCACCATTATGGGAACGGTACAGGGAGATGTCCATGCGGAAAGTCTTGTGGAAATCAAGAAGACAGGAATGCTGACGGGTGACATTGTCGCTCCCCGCGTCATTATCGAAGACGGAGCCCGCTTCCGGGGCAGCATCGACATGGAAACACGGGCCTCCTCTGCGGGGTCGGGTTCTCCGAAGCAGGAGAGCAAGGGAAAAGAGAATACAGCCGCGCTTGCCATCGAAAACCTGAAAACAAAGGCGGAAGCCTCCTGACCGGGGTCTCCGGTAGATCCCGGCACGCTGATGTGCCATTACATGTCCGTCCCCTGGAATGAGCTGGTTTCCTGTATCAAAAGTCCGGCATTGCACAACTTCAACGGCACCGAAAGGTCCCCTTCAGACCCCGTTGCGTACAGTGGAACGGTTCTGTACAATCCTGCATGAAGGCACACGTCCCGCGCTCCTTGACCTGGGCGCCCCGTGCAGTTCCAATATCAACTTCTTCGGGAAAAAAGGATTCAAGATCTTTGTGGAAGATTTTCTGCAGAACTACTGTGAAGCGGGACGGCGGCTCTCCGCTTTGCCGCAACTCTTAAATTACTCCACGGCGGCTTTCGAGGGGGTTTTCTGCTGGGACATCTTTGATTTTCTGCACCCCGACGATTCTCCCCGAATGGCTGAACGCCTGCATGCTCTTCTGAAACCTTCGGGGGGACTCCTGGCCCTCTTTTACAGCCGTGATGATCGGATTCCACGAACGATCTTCCGTCACAAACTCACAGACAGCGGGCAGGTCCTGCACGAAGCCGTTTCGGGAATGGGGGCTCAAGGGCATCGGTATGCAAACCGGGAGATCATGCGGATTTTCTCCGCGTTTGATATCGACAAATCCTTTCACCACAAGAGCGGGTACAGGGAATATCTTTTTCGCAAACGATAGAGGGTTATCGCGAGGGTGTCAGCCCCTTCTGAATCGTTGCCATCGTCTTGATCAAGGGACGATCGGCCCGGATGGCGGGAGGAAGCTGCTGTAGGATTACCTGTCCCTCGGATCGGTTTTCAAAAACCCCGACAAGAAGCGCATAGGCCTTCCTCTTCCCCTCTTGATAGGGGACGAGCATGGCATCCAGGCCGGACGGAAGCCGGTTCATGTCCTGTGCCAGGAGGGCAAGATTTTCCCCGACTTCCACCTGAATGGTGTATTCCGAAGGAGGAGTGTTCTGCAAACGCCGGGTCCATGCGGCCATCCGTGACGCCCGGGTGGGCGGAGAATTCTGCTCCTGCTGTGCCGCGATCGGCGAAGGTCTCAAAAGACGATCCATGAACTGTACCCGCCCGGGTGACAGGAAAAAGATCCCGATGCAGACGGCCAGAACCGTTAGAAAGAGATAAATCAAACCGGTATGGCTTCTATTCTCCGGGGTCTCTGGAGCCTCAACGGCTTCCTCTTCTCCGGAAGCCTCTCCATCCATGCCCTTTTTTGCCTTCTCTTCCGGGGCATTGACCGGCCTGGGGGGGATGGCTTCCTCCATGATCATTTTCTCCGTGGTCGGGGGAAGTTGATCCTGCGCCGGTTCCGTCGTGTCCGAGGCATGAATTCCCTCCGGCGAGACGAGAAAGTCGTTTCCGGCAACCGCTTGCTCTTCCTTTTCGTCTGTCGAATCATAGGAGGTCATTCCCAGGGAACTCCGGGCCGATGCCGTCAGATCGACGACGTCTTCTTCTTCCTCCTTCCGGTCCTTCCGGAAAGGAAATTTAACCAGACTGTGACAGAAAAGAACGAGCAGGGTGCGCAGGGTCGTGGCGCGTTCCAGGCCGGTACTCTCCACAATCGCTTCAATGGAACGGACCCCGTCAATCCGCCGAATGACGGAAAGTTCTTCCGCCGTAAAGTTGAGTTTCTCATATTCCATGAAACGGTCTGTGGGAACGGGAGACTGAGAGAGATCACCGATCATTCTTCCAAGGGTTTCACTGTTCGGAATCTGCCGGATCCCGAACAGCAGCATATTCGAGAAGGAGACCTTGTAACAGTATAAATTCTGCGGCAGAGACCGTTCGTCAAAACGGAACCCCCCTTTCTGCAAGCCGAAGAGACTGAAAAGAATGGTCAGGAACTGACGCCGGGCATAAGCAAAGAGATCCTGTGCCGTAATTATCTCTTCCCGGAGGAGAACCGCCCCGAAACTGTTTTTTGTTCCCCGCTGTGCCAGCAGGGTCTTTTCCTGCTCTTCCCGGGAGATCACCCGGCGGGCGATCAGAAACTCACCGAACAATTCCGACTTCAGGTTTGATCTGGCGGCCGTTGGTACGCCATTTTGCAGAAAGATCCGCTTAATCACCCGGTTACAGGTTACCGTCAAGACCCCGGTTTTTTTTGCGGCCTCCAGGTAGACCAGTAATTTCGGAAAATAGAAATGGTGAATATTCCCCCAGAGCAGAGCCTCCCGTTCGCTTACCTGTGCTTCAGGACCAAACCCCATCCGTCACCTCACTTGAAATCGGGACCCATCATCTTTGATGGTGTCGTAAAAAGTCGTTTTTCGGATTCCGTTCATGGTTCGACAGGCTACCGAGCATGGTGAGCCGGTCGAACCACACGAACGGAATATCAATGGTTCGCCCTGAGCACGCCTGTCCTGAGCTGGTCGAAGGGTCGAAGGGTCGAACGGACTTTTTACGACTTCATCATCTTTGCTTGCGCGTCTAAACCTGATTGTTTATCCAAGAGGTACTTCTTGCAGTATTATTATAATTATATAACAGGTTGGCGATTCTGCCAATAAATGGAATTCCGATAAAGGGGGACCCCCCCTCGGAGGAGGACATACGATTATGAAGGGGATGATTCTCTTACAGGATCTTACGAATTCTCTCCGCCGCTTCCGCCAGCCGTTCCTTTGAGACCGTCAATGCAAAGCGGACATACCCTTCCCCGGAAGGACCGAACCCGTTGCCGGGCGTGACGGCGACCCCGGCCTTTTCAAGGAGGAGCTTTGTAAAGGAGGTGGAGTTGTGTCCCGAAGGAACGGGGAGCCACAGATAGAAGGTCGCTGTCGGCGGATCACAGGTCAGGCCCGACTGCCGCAACCCGGCGATGAGAGTGTCCCGCCGCTCCTGATAGAGGTTCCGCATCCCTTCCACAGCGGACTGGTCCCCGCCGAGGGCCTCGATCCCGGCTTCCTGGACGGCCTGGAAGATTCCGGAGTCGAGATTGGTCTTGATCTTCCCGAGGCCGGCAATGACCGGGGCGGCGCCGCAGACGAAACCGATCCGCCAGCCCGTCATATTGTAGGTCTTGGAGAGGGAATGAAACTCGACGCCGACATCTTTTGCGCCCTCCACTTCGAGAAAGCCGAGAGGTCTTTTCCCGTCATAATACATTTCCGTATAGGCCGCATCGTGACAGACGATGATCTCCCGTTCCCGGGCGAAACGGACCACCTTTTCGAAAAAAGATCTTGAGGCTACGGCGGCGGTTGGATTGTTGGGATAGTTGAGAAAGAGGAGCCGCGCCCGTTCGGTAATTTCAGAGGGGATCCGATCGAGATCGGGAAGGAAACCGTTCTCCCGCAACAGCGGCATCCGGTAGGGTTCCCCTCCGGCCAGGAGGGTCGCGATCTCGTAGACGGGATACCCCGGCTCTGGAACGAGAACGACATCTCCGGGGTTGATGAAGGCAAACGGGATGTGACCGATCCCCTCCTTGGATCCGATGAGCGAGAGGATTTCACAGGCGGGATCGAGGGAGACGTTGAACCGGCGGGCATACCATCCCGCCACGGCCTCCCGGAAAGAAGACATCCCCTGATAAGAGGGATACTGATGGTTTTCGGGACGGTCGATGGCCCGATGCATGGCATCGAGAATATTCTGCGGTGTGGGCTGATCGGGGTCCCCGATCCCGAGCGGGATTACGTCAACCCCCTTGTCAATCTCGGCCTGCTTGAGCCGGTCGAGTTCCGCAAAGAGATAGGGAGGGAGTCCCTTCAGCCGATTCGCGATCTGAAATTGCCTTTCCGTCACAGTTTCTCCTTGTTGTGAGCCATGCTACATTTCCAGTACATCCAGCATGGAATAGAGTCCCGCCGGTTTTCCGACGATCCATTTGGCCGCCCGGACGGCGCCCCGGGCGAAGGTATCCCGGCTGGAGGCCGAATGCACGATTTCAACCCGTTCGCCGATGCCGCAGAACATGACCCTGTGGTCTCCGACGATGTCGCCTCCCCGGACAGCGTGCATGCCGATCTCCTCTTTCGTCCGCGCCCCCGCCAGCCCGTGACGTCCATGGACACAGGCGGTTTCAGGATTCCGGTGGAGGGCCTTTGCGATGACCTCCGCCAACTTCACGGCCGTACCGGAAGGGGCGTCTTTTTTGAAACGGTGATGGGCTTCGAGAATTTCCACATCGTAGTCCGGTCCGAGGGCCGCGGCGATTTCAGGGAGGATCTTGAAGAGGAGATTGACACCCACGCTCATGTTCGGAGCCAGCAGGTGAGGGGTCTTTGCTGCGGCGTCCCGGAAGAGAGCGATTTGGTCGTCTGAAAATCCCGTGGTCCCGATCACCATGGAGATTCCGGCCCGGCTCACCTTGCGAAACAAAGGAAGGGTAGCTTCGGGCAGGGTGAAGTCGATGAATACATCACAGCCGGAAAGAAGATCCTCGACGTTTGTGGACAGCGGGATGCCCTGGGTCCCGATACCGATCAGTTCCCCGATGTCCTTGCCGGCATCGGGATGATCCGTACGCTCCAGTGCGCCGGAAAGACGGATCCCTTCCTCGTCCTGCAACAGCCGGATGATCCGTTGTCCCATTCGTCCGGTCGCTCCCGTCACAACGGCATGAATCATCTCAGGACTCCTTTTCCCGCCGGATTGCGGCGCCCAAGCCTTGGAATTTTTCTTCCATTCTTTCGTATCCCCGGTCTAAATGGTAGACCCGGGAAATGATCGTCCGACCTTGCGCGGCGAGTCCCGCAAGGATGAGTGAAGCGCTGGCCCGAAGATCGGTGGCCATGACGGGAGCCCCGTTCAATCGGTGTACGCCCCGCACGATGGCGCTGTTCCCCTGGACCTTGATGTCGGCGCCCATGCGCCGCAGTTCCGCGACATGCATGAAACGGTTCTCGAAAACCGACTCGGTAATAACGCTTGTTCCTTCCGCCAGGGTCATGAGGGCCATGAACTGGGCCTGCATATCCGTGGCGAAGGCGGGATACCCGCCGGTTTTTACGTCGACCGCCCGGAGCCGTCCCGAAGGCAGAACCCGAAGCTCATCCGGGCCGACCTCCATCATGACGCCCGTTTCCAGCAGCTTCTCCGTCACTGCCTCCAGGTGTGCCGGACGACAACCGGAAAGGGTGACATTCCCTCCGGTGATGGCGCCGGCCGTGAGAAACGTCCCCGCCTCGATCCGGTCGGGCATGACGCTGTAATCCATTCCGCCGAGGGTTTCGACCCCTTCGATTTCAATCCGGTCGGTTCCGGCACCCTCGATCCGGGCACCCATGGAACCGAGGGCATCGGCCAGTTCCCGGACCTCCGGTTCACAGGCGGCATTTTCAATCAGCGTCGTCCCCCGGGCCAGGGTTGCGGCCATCATCAGGTTCATCGTTCCCGTAACGGTGGGGAGATCGAGATAGATCCGTGTGCCCTCTAATCGTTTACTCGATGCGCAGACATACCCCTTTTCGATGCGGAGGCTGGCACCGAGTTTTTCCAGTCCCATGAGGTGGAGGTTGATCGGTCGGGCGCCGATGGCGCACCCCCCCGGAAGGGAGACATCGGCCCGCCCGAACCGGGCGATCAGGGGACCCAGGACCAGCACGGAAGCCCGCATGGTTCGGACCACCTCGTAGGGGGCTTCAAATCCGGTAATCTTCGTCGGGTCGAGGCGCCAGGTGCCGGAAGGGGTCTTGTCGATTTCGACACCGAGTCCTTTGAGAAGCCGCTCCATGGTTGTGACATCTCGAAGATCCGGCACGTTGGAAAGGGAGCAAAGTTCCTGCGAAAGGAGGGACGCGGCCAGGATCGGAAGAGCGGCATTCTTGGCGCCGCTGATACGCACCGTACCCTGCAACGGAATCCCACCCTCAATGATGATTCGTTCCATCCGTTCTTCCCCTCCGGTCCGGTCCTGTCCGAAGGGGACGCCTGGAGCAGGACCGGGGATCTTTTACGAGAGTGCTCAGGCCTCGGCAAAGGGAAGCAGTGCTATATTCCGCGCCTGTTTGATGGCGGTCGTGACCCTCCGCTGATGAGGAGCGCAATTCCCGGAGATCCTGCGGGGAATGATCTTGCCCCGTTCGGTGACGAAATTACGCAGGAGCTTGATATCCTTGTAGTCGATCACCTCGATCTTGTTTTCACAGAAACGACAGATCTTTTTCCGGAAAAATACTTTCTTCTTTTTTCTGCCTTTTTTTCGATCTCGCGGTCTCATGTTTTATTCTCCTGTTTCTGCATCTTCCGCCGGGGCGGTCGACTCCTCTTTCGGGGTGATCGTCTGAAGCTTGTCCTCATCAATGCGGAGCGTCATGTATTTGATGACGCCGTCATTGACCCGGTAATTTCGCTCTAATTCACGAATGCCTTCGGGTTCGCCGGCAAACTGCATCAGAACGTAATGGCCTTTTTTCTGTTTTTTGACTTCATAGGCCAGACGTTTGACCCCCCAGTCTTCCACGATGTGCATCCTGCCGCCCTGTTTCTCGACAATGCCGCTCATGAGTTCGGTGATTTTTTCCGACTGTTCCGAAGGAAGATCAGGCTGGAGAATAAAGATCGACTCGTAGTAGTTCATGTTCACCTCCTTACGGGTCTATAGCCCCGGACACATTCCGGAGCAAGGAGTTATGGATAGAATACAGACCCACCGGCCTGCGAAGAATGTACCTTTTAGCATAATCCGGGAGAGGAAGCAAGTTTTTTCCGGTGTTTTGTTGACAAAGAATGCGGCAGGAATTAGTGTACGGCCATACGGAAAAGACGTGATAGGAAGGAGAATCAGGATGGCGGACCATGTTCTGGCCTTCGACCAGGGAACGACAAGCTCCCGGGCGATCCTCTTCAACGGGGAAGGAGAGGTTGTCGCCTCGGAGAGTCGTGAATTTCGACAGATCTATCCCCGGCCGGGATGGGTGGAACACGACCCGATGGAAATCCTGAACTCACAGATTCGGGTCGTACGAGATGTCCTGCAGAGGTGCGGCATCCCCCCGGAGGCAATCGCCGCCATCGGGATCACGAACCAGCGGGAGACAACCGTCGTCTGGGACCGGTCGGGAAGACCGCTCTGCAACGCCATCGTCTGGCAGTGCCGGCGGACCGCTTCCTTCTGCGATGAACTCAAAGAGGAAGGGTGGGAAGAACGGATACGGGCGAAGACAGGTCTTGTGACCGATGCCTATTTCTCCGGCACCAAGGTGAAATGGATCCTCGACCATGTGGAGGGGGCACGGGAGCGGGCCGAGAGAGGGGAACTCCTCTTCGGCACCATCGATTCCTGGCTGGTTTACAATCTCACCGGGGGATCGGTCCACATCACCGACTACACCAATGCCTCCCGGACCCTGCTCTTTAATATCCATGACCTCGCCTGGGATGAAGAGATTCTGGAACGTTTCGGTATTCCGCCGTCGATGCTCCCGGAGGTCAAACCGTCGAGCGCCCTCTATGGAACGACGGCAAAGGAACTCTTCGGCGCCGAGATCCCCATTGCCGGGATCGCCGGCGACCAGCAGGCGGCCCTCTTCGGCCAGGCCTGTTTCGGGCCGGGGGTCGCCAAGAACACCTACGGGACGGGGTGCTTTCTCCTCATGAATACGGGGGAGCAGGCAGTGCCGTCTCCGTCGGGCCTTTTGACCACCATTGCCTGCGGCGTCGACGACCGGGTCGAGTATGCCCTTGAGGGAAGCATCTTCATGGCCGGTGCTTCCATCCAATGGCTCCGGGACGAACTCCACCTCATTGAATCCGCTGCCGATTCGGCGGCGCTCGCCTCCGCCGTCCCCGATACGGGCGGGGTTTATCTCGTCCCCGCCTTTGTCGGACTCGGCGCCCCCTACTGGGACCCCTATGCGAGGGGAACCATCGTCGGCCTTACCCGGGGGGCCAACCGGAATCATCTTGTCCGGGCGGCGCTGGAGGCGATGGCCTATCAGTCCAGCGATCTTCTCGGCTGCATCGAGGCCGATACCGGCATAACGTTGCAGACGCTTCGCGTTGACGGAGGCGCCGCCGCCAACGATTTTCTCATGCAGTTTCAGGCGGACCTGCTGGGACGCCCCGTGGAACGTCCGCAAGTTCTGGAGACCACAGCCTTCGGGGCGGCCTGCCTGGCCGGACTGGCCGTCGGACTCTGGAAGGACCGTTCGGAGATTGCCGCAAAACGGAAAGTGGGAAAGGTCTTTGTACCGGTCATGAAGGAGGAGCGTCGCGAGATTCTTTACAACGGATGGCGGAAGGCTGTGGAACGATCGAAGGGGTGGGCACAGGATTCAGCGGCAGGATTGTGAAAATTCTTCACTTATGTTATAGAGGAATCATTGATATTATATTTTGCGAGAGGAGACCCGTATGACGCAGAAATTTACCGGACAGGAGATTGTAGAGATTGCCATCCGGATCGAGAAGAACGGCGAGAAGCTCTACCGGACGCTGGCCGAGCAGACCGGATACATAACGGTGAAAAACGCCTTCAATGCCCTGGCCAATGAAGAGGAGAAGCACATTGCCTCTTTCGACCGGATCCGGGAGATCATCGGCGGCTTCACGCCGCCGGAAGCCTATCCCGGCGAATACGCCCTCTACCTCGAAGCCCTGGTGGAAGAGAATGTTTTTGCCAAACAGGACCTCTTCAGGGAATTGGCCGGCAAGGCGGCAACCGTTCAGGAGGCCCTCGACCTTGCGATCCGGTTTGAAAAGGAGACCCTGATCTTTCTGCACGGCATACGGGACGCCATGGAGCATGACGACATGCCCGTCCTCAACGAACTGATCATGCAGGAAAAAGAGCATGTACTGAAACTCTCGGAGATCAAAAAGACCCTGAAAATAAAGGAGGCGGAATAGATTTTTTTCCTTGCTTTTATGTACACCCTGTGCTAAAAGGAAATTCAGGATGTAAGAGTGGCTGCATCTTTCGTGTGAATCAGGTAAAACATTTCGCACACCTGCAAGAAAGGGTTCGGACTTACCTGTAGGCCGTTAGAAACAGCTCGGTGGCACAAAAGTTTCATTACGGGGGTAAAGGAGAAAAGAGTTATGTCAGAAGGTACGGTAAAATGGTTCAACGATTCAAAAGGTTTTGGTTTTATCGAGCAGGAAAACGGCCCGGATGTGTTTGTACATTTTTCCGCCATTCAGGATGAAGGATTCAAGTCTCTGAATGAGGGGGAAAAGGTTCAATTCGATATTGTCGACGGCCAGAAAGGCCCCCAGGCGGCAAACGTCGTTAAGCTTTAATTCCTCATCTGTTCCCGAAAAACAATACAGGCCCCATGGATTCAACCTCCAAGGGGCTTTTTTTGTGTTTACATCCTTGAAGTATCAGCATCGGTTTTTTGGAGTTCCATGTTTGATCGGTCCCGTTAATCGTTGGATGCGGTTTGCTTTATATGTGCATATTCGTATTTTTTAATCATAATTGTGATATAGATCCTATGCAGAGCAGGAAGACTCCTCTATACTCGCATCAAGTTTGATGGTTGTTCACAGTTTGTCAAATCATTTATCACGCAAGAAGGAGGTTTCAATGAGTATGTTCTGTTATCAATGCGAACAGGCGGCACAGGGAAAAGGGTGTGAAAAGGTGGGGGTCTGCGGCAAGGATCCGAAGGTCGCCGCCCTGCAGGATCTGATGATCTACCAGGCAAAGGGGATCGGATGGCTTGCCCATCATGCACGGGGATTGGGCGAGAAGAACGAAGGGGTTGATCGTTATATCGCCAAGGCCCTTTTCACCACCGTCACCAATGTAGATTTCGATCCCGACCGTCTGGCACAATGGATTCGGGAAGGCGGACGGATCCGCAGGATTGCCGCCGATCTTTACCGGGAGGCGGAACGGAAATCGGGCGGAAAGGTCAATGAAACGGCGTGGCCGGCGCCCGCGCTCTATGAACCGGCGGAGTCGATCGAGGTCCTCCTTAACGAAGCCGGGAATCTTGAAGGAGTAGGTGTCACAAACGGCGCCGATGAAGATATCCGTTCCCTCCGGGAACTCCTGATCTACGGCCTCAAGGGGATGGCGGCCTACGTCGATCATGCGGCCCTCCTCGGCAAGGAAGAGGATTCCGTTTACGCCTTTTTTCACAAGGCCTTATCCGCCGTTTGTGCTCCGGACATTGCCATGGAGGCCCTTTTGGGGCTCAACATGGAGTGCGGCACCATGAATCTTACGGCCATGGAACTCCTTGACGCCGGGCACACGGAACGCTTCGGCCACCCCGAACCGACACCGGTCCGGACGGGGCTGAAGAAGGGACCGGCCATCATTATCACCGGCCATGACCTTGTCGATCTCGAAGCGCTCCTGAAGCAGACGGAAGGGACAGGCATCAATATATACACCCACGGAGAGATGCTCCCGGCACATGGATATCCGGGCCTCAGGAAATATACACATCTGGCCGGTCACTTCGGCACGGCCTGGCAGAACCAGCGGAAGGAATTCGACGGGATCCCCGCTGCGATCCTCTTTACCACCAACTGCATCCAGAAACCGAAGGAAAGCTACATGGACCGGGTCTACACCACCGGTCTTGTCGCCTGGCCGGGGATCACCCACGTGAAGAGAACGGACTTCTCCGCCGTCATCGAGAAAGCAAAGGCCCTTGGGGGTTCCGCCGAGGACCAGGGAGGGACAACCCTCACCACCGGTTTCGCCCGCAATGCCGTCCTCTCCGTCGCCGACAAGGTCGTCGGGGCGGTCAAGAGTGGGGCGATCAAGCACTTCTTCCTCGTCGGCGGCTGCGACGGCGCCAAACCGGGGCGGAACTATTACACCGAATTTGTCGAGAAGGCTCCGAAGGATACGGTGATCCTGACCCTTGCCTGCGGGAAGTTCCGCTTCAACCATCTCGACCTGGGCGACATCGGCGGGATTCCCCGGCTTCTCGATATCGGCCAGTGCAACGACGCCTACTCTGCGATCAAGATCGCTTCAGCCCTCGCGGAGGCCTTCGACTGCGGCGTCAACGACCTGCCTCTCTCCTTCATTCTCTCCTGGTACGAGCAGAAGGCCGTGGTCATCCTGCTTTCGCTCCTGGCCCTCGGGATCAAGGGGATCCGGATCGGACCGACCCTTCCGGCCTTTCTCTCCCCCAACGTCGTCAACTACCTGGTGGAAAACTTCGACGTCAAACCGATTTCCACCCCCTGTCTCGACCTGGCGGAGATCATGGAAGAGAAAGTTTGCACGGAGGCGTAACCTCTCCAGGTGTGTAAAACAAGAAGGATCGGTGCAGATCATGCACCGATCCTTTTTATTTGGGACGATGAACGCGGGGATGCCGATGGCATATCCCCTGATAACCATTGCGATGGGTGTCAGTCGCAGGACGGTGAATGAACCCTGTACCGGGAGGCACGGAGAACAGAATAATGTAAGGCCGGGCGGGATTCAAACCTTTTCCAACCTTTCAGCAATCCAGATCTTGATGATCGACTGTCGAGGCACGCCAAGTCGTTTCGCTTCCTTGTCCAGGCGATGAATCATCCATACCGGAAAGTCCACATTGACCCTCTTCTGATTCTGGCCGGGTCTCCTCGCTTTTGACAGATCAAGGAATTTCGTAATATCTTCCCCGGAATCAAACTTTTGATCCAGATCCTTAGCTTTCATAAATTTCAATCTCCTCTTTGCGGGATCGGCGCACGGAAATAATCCTGACGCGTTCGTTTCGGTAAGTTATGATCGACGACCAGCATTTGCCGGAGATTCTACCGATGACCAAAAATCTTTCTTCGTCAATGGTTTTCGCAGGAATCTCGATTCGATCCGGGTCATTCCATAAAGTTTGAGCTTCAACAAAATCGATCCCGTGTTTCTTCTTGTTCATCCGGTTTTTTCGGTTATCGAATTCAAACTCCATAATGGTATATATAATATACTTAAATTATACTAAAAGTCAACCATTATGTTTGCTAACGTAACCAGCAAAAGGGGTCAACCAGCAAAAGGGGTCAAGTCTGCTCTTGGCTCTTATCCCAGTGCCTCTGTACAACGCTTCAACTTCTTGACCCGATTCAATTTTCCTGTTAGTTTTTCCTAATTATGTTGTCAATGACAAGCAGAGAGGTATGGCCATGTCGGATGATTGCCGGAAGGTTTCAGTGGTTATTGATGACCGGGAAGCCCGCAGCGGACTGCCTGAAATCCTCGGTTCTCTTGAAGAGGTGGAGGTCTCCTTCCGTCGCCTTCCGTTAGGAGATTATGTGGTCGATGGTCTGTTCCTTTTCGAGCGGAAGCGCCTCCCCGATTTTGCTGCTTCGATCCGGGACGGAAGACTTTTTCAGCAGACGGCACGACTGGCTCTATCGGAGAAACGGTCTGCACTGATCCTTGAAGGGCGGGGACGGGATCTTGCTGCGTGCGGGACAATTCTCAATTTCCCCCGGCTGTGATATACTGACGGGCATGAAGAAAGTCTATACGATCTGTCCCTACTGCGGGTGTGGGTGCGGTCTTTATCTGCATTTGTCCCACAACCGGATCACCGGCGTCTCCCCCAGCCGGGCGCATCCGGTCAACGGGGGAATGCTCTGCGTGAAGGGGTGGAACGCCCACGAATTCATTCACCATCCCGACCGGCTGGCCTCCCCCCTCCGGAAAACGGAACGGGGCCGGGTCCGGACCTCCTGGCGGGATGCGCTGAACCTGACCGCCTCCCGGCTCTCCGCCATTGCCGCTGAATACGGTCCCGATTCGATCGGTTTTCTCAGTTCCGCAAAGTGCAGCAATGAAGAAAACTATCTCATGATGAAATTCGCCCGCGCGGTCATTGGGACGAACAACATCGATCACTGCGCCCGGCTATGCCATTCGTCCACCGTGGGCGGCCTCTCCGGAACCTTCGGCTCGGGCGCCATGACCAATTCCATTGCCGAGATTGATGAGGCAAAGACCCTCTTCGTGATCGGTTCCAACACGACCGAACAGCATCCCATGATCGGGATGCACATGCTCCGTGCCGTGGACCGGGGCGCGACCCTGATTGTTGCCGACCCGCGGAGGACCCAGATCGCCGAGTTTGCCCGGATTCATCTACGGCATCGGAGCGGGACGGATATTGCCTTGCTGAACAGCATCATGAATGTGATCATCCTCGAAGGGCTGGTGGATATCGAATTCGTGAAGCGGCGCACGGAAAATTTTGATGGCCTGATGAATGTTGTCAACTTTTACACGCCATCCGTCGGCGCCAAGGTCACCGGTGTTCCTGCGGGAATGATCCGCAAGGCGGCGCGGATCTTTGCGACGCAGCAGCGCTCCATGCTCTTCTATGCCATGGGGATCACCCAGCATATCTGCGGGGTGGACAATGTCCGGGCCTGTGCCAACCTGATCATGTTGACGGGTCATATCGGGCAGCCTTTTTCCGGGTTGAACCCGTTGCGGGGGCAGAACAATGTGCAGGGGGCCTGCGACATGGGGGCGCTTCCCGATTTCTATTCGGGCTATCAGGAGGTGAGCGATCCCGCTGCGCGGCGGAAATTCTCCCGTGCCTGGGGAACCCCGCTTCCCGACCGGCCGGGGATGACCCTGACGGAGATGATCGATGCCATGGCGGAGGGGAAGATCCGTGCCCTCTACGTGATGGGGGAGAACCCGCTCCTCTCCGATCCGGACCTGAACCACGTTCGGGAGGCGTTCAGCCGACTCGATTTTCTGGTAGTCCAGGACATCTTTCTCTCCGAGACGGCAAAGATCGCCGATGTCGTCCTCCCCGCCGCGAGCTATGCGGAAAAAGACGGCACCTACACGAACACGGAGCGGCGCGTACAGAAGGCCGAGCAGGCGCTTTCACCCTTTGGGGAGAGCCTGCCGGACTGGCAGATCCTCTGTCAGCTTGCAAACCGCATGGGCTATCCCATGTCCTACCACGGGACCTACGAGATCATGGAGGAGATCGCCCTTTTGAGCCCCTCCTACGGCGGGATGCTTCACCACCGGCTCCATGAAAATTTCGGGCTCCAGTGGCCCTGTCCCGACCTGAACCATAAGGGGACCCCTTACCTGCACCGGAAGAAGTTCGCCCGGGGTCTCGGTCGGTTCATCCCCGTGGAATTCATTCCGGCGGCCGAGCCGGTTGACGGAGATTATCCCCTGCTGCTGACGACCGGACGGATCTATTTCCATTATCATACCGGGACGATGTGCCGACGGACCTCCACACTGGAACGGGAGGAGCCGGAATGTTTTGTTGAGATGAATCCTTCCGATGCCGAAGGTCGCGGCATCCGGAACGGACAAATCGTCCGGATCACCTCCCGACGGGGCACCCTGACGGTCCGAACCTTCCTGACGGAGAAGACCCCGGCGGGAACGGTCTTCCTCCCCTTCCACTTCCGGGAAGCGGCGGCGAACCTTCTGACATGTGCCGCCACCGATCCCGAAGCGGGGATCCCGGAATTCAAGGTCTGTGCCGTCCGGGTGGAACCCCGGACCGCCGGTCGACATCCGGAAAAAGAACAGGAAAAGATTCTTCATCACTGACGGCTTTGTCGTCACGGAGCAACCGAAACATGGGCAAGGCCTGTATCCTCGACAAGAACCATCTCCCCTACTGGCTGCGGCAGATCCGTAAGGAGCGGAGACTAATCGCTCCCATGGTTACGATTGCGGGGGATCCGGTCTATAAGGAGGTCGGCAATATTCACGAGATCCAGCTTGATGGTCCGGCGTGCCTCCCCTCGGTCAAGGAATTCTTCTTCCCGCAGACGGAGGTAATGTTCCGGTGCCGGGAAGGAAAGGTCCGGGAAGAGGTCCTCGGAGTCCCCACGGTCATCTTCGGACTCCGTTCCTGCGATGTCGCGGCATTGCACAGAGTCGATCGGTTCATGGGTGGAGATTTTCACGATCCCTACTATGAAAGAAAACGGGAAAATACGATTCTTGTCTCCGTCGGTTGCAACCGGCCCGATCCGACCTGCTTCTGCATGAACCTCGGCACAGGCCCTTTCCTGCATGAGGGATACGATATCCAGTTGACCGATCTCGGATCCCGCTATTTTGTGGAGACCGCATCCGGCCGCGCCGCAAAATTGCTCCGGAAGTTTCGATACCTCTTCAGGAACCCCTCAAAAACAGATTATGAAGATCAATATGAAGCAATCCACCTCTCCAGGACCTGTTTTGAAAAACGGATGAACCTGGAGGGGGCCCGGAAGGCCATGGCCGCGGGGGAGGTGCCCGAGGCGTTCTGGCAGTCAGTCACGAAACGGTGTTTCGAATGCGGCGGCTGTGTCTATGTCTGCCCGGTCTGTACCTGCTTCAACGTCCTCGACCGGAAGGAGGGCGGTACCGTCGAGCGGTGCAGAGTCTGGGACACCTGTCTCTTCAAGGGATTTACGAGAATGGCCGGAGGGGTCCTGCCGAACCGGGAACGGGTGAAGAGGACAAAACGGTGGTATGAGCATAAGATTCTGCATGCACCGGAGCAGATCGGGGCCTTCGGCTGCGTGGGATGCGGTCGGTGTACCCTTGCCTGCCCCGGCGTGATCGATATGGCGACGGTGGGGATGCAACTGACCAAAGGGGTGGAGCAGCCGTGAAGTCTCATAACATCTACACCCCCTTTTCTGCTGAAATCCGGTCGATTGTGAAGGAGACGGCCGATGTCCATCTTTACCGGTTCTCCCTGCCGGAGGGGACGGTCTGCCCGCCGGGCCGGTTCTTCATGGTCTCTCTCTGGGGAGCGGGGGAGGTCCCGATTTCCATCGCTTCCCATTCCGAAGCAGGTGAGTGGCTGGAGCTGTGCATCCGGAGGACCGGCCATGTCACCTCCGCGATAGACCATCTGCAGGAAGGGGATCAACTCTGGTTGCGGGGGCCCTACGGGAACGGCTTTCCCCTTGAGATCGCCGAGGGGGCCGAGATCGTAATTGTTGCAGGGGGGATCGGCATGGCGCCGCTCCGGCCCCTCCTCTACGAATTCACGGTTCCGGGAAAAGGATACGGCGGGGTGACGCTGATCTACGGTTCCCGGACACCGGAGGAGATTCTTTTCAAAGAAGAGATCGAAAACTATACCGCGCGGGGAATCAACGTGAAGTTGTGCGTCGACCGGGGTGACGGCAGCTGGAGCGGCCATGTCGGGCTGGTCACCGATCTGCTCGGCGACATCCGGAGCGACATGCAATCCACCGTAGCCTATCTCTGCGGACCCGGGATCATGATCCAAAATGTCACCCGTGACCTGCACCGCATGGGGATACCGCACGACCGGATCATTACCACCCTGGAGGCCCACATGAAATGCGGTGTCGGCAAGTGCGGCCACTGCTATGCGGGCGGCAAATATATCTGCACCGACGGTCCCGTATTTACCTACCGGGAAATCATTGAAAACCGAATCACCGGGGATACCAGGAGATCAGGTTGAGCTCCAGGGGGACCTGTGCCTCCGGATGATAGGGAAGCAGGCGCGGTGTGAAATCCCCGGCCGGACGTGATGTCCTGATCCGGCAGGTATACCGCTCCCAGCTTGGAGTACCGGGAGCCGGGGCCTCGTGGTTCATTTCCTGCCGTACCGCTTTTTCGGAATTCGCGGATTCCGCGTAGAGTTGTACCTGCACAAAGTCCGCAGGAATCCCGCCGATTTCCAGCAGGACCTCGAAGGACCAGCCGTCCGGTTCCTGCCGTGCGTTGAACTTCCCCCATGAAATTCTGTTCCAGAACCGGGTCAGGGTCTCTTCCCAGTTCCGGAGTTCTTTCGCCAGGCTTCCCCGGTTCTCCATTCTCTGTTGAAAGGCCGCGGCCGCAGGGAGATAGATCTTTTCAGCATATTCCCGGACCATCCGGTTACTGCTGAAACGAGGAGTGAGGTGGGCCATGCTGGCCCGTATTCGGCGGATCCAGGCTTCCGGGAGATCATTCCCGTTCCGGTTGTAGAACTCAGGTATGACCTCTTCTTCGAGGAGGTGGTAGAGCTGTTCGGCTTCAAGACGGTCCCACTCCCCTGCAGGGTGTTCCCGGCCGTCTCCCAGCGCCCACCCCACTTCGGGGGAGTAGGCCTCTGCCCACCAGCCGTCGAGGGACGACAGGTTGAGTCCGCCGTTGACCAGGACCTTCATGCCGCTCGTCCCCGAGGCTTCCCAGGGGCGCCGCGGATTGTTGATCCAGACATCGACTCCCTGGACCATTTCCAGGGCCAGGTCCATGTCGTAATCTTCAAGAAAAACCACACGACGGTGTACCTCGGGCCGTTCCGCGAACCGGGTCCATTGCCGCACAAGTTCTTTGCCGGTTTCATCCTGCGGGTGGGCCTTGCCGGCCACGATGATTTGCACGGGCCGTGCAGAATCGCGGAGCAGACGAATCAGGCGTTCCGGATCCATCAGCAGGAGATTCGGACGTTTGTACTCGGCGAAACGGCGGGCAAATCCGAGGGTCAGTGCGTCCGGATTGAGGACCTTCTCCGCCTCGGCCACCCGGTTCGGTGGAAGTCCCTGCTGTCCGAGGTGCCGGGCAAGGCGCCTGCGGGCGTAGCGGACAAGATCCGCCCGTTCCGCGCGGCGGCAGGACCAGAGATCCTCATCACTCATCTTGCTCAGGATCGCTCCGGTCAGGGTTTTTAGTGTCCCCTTCCACCGGTCTTTGCCGCAGACCTGTGTCCAGGCCTCATCCGCCCAGGGAGAGTCCCAGGAGGGAACATGGACCCCGTTGGTAATGTGCGTGACCGGCACTTCCTGCTCCGGCCATCGGGGAAAAAGATCCTGAAAAATTCGTCGGCTGACCTTCCCGTGCAGGCGGCTGACCCCGTTGATGGTGCCGCAGGTGCGGAGCGCCAGGTAGGCCATATTAAACGGTTCCTTGCTGTCATCGGGATCCCGGCGTCCGAGGGCGGCCAGTTCATGAGGAGAAACGCCTAAGCTTGCGGCATAATCCCGGCCATATTTTTCCAGGAGATCCCGGGAAAAGAGATCGAAACCGGCGGTCACCGGCGTGTGCGTGGTAAAGATATTTCCGGGACGGCTTGTCCGGAGGGCGTCCCGGAAGTCGAGGTCTTCTTTTTCCATGAGATGCCGGGCCCGTTCCAGCGTCACGAAAGCCGCGTGCCCTTCGTTGAGATGGCAGACCTCGATGGGAAGACCGAGCGCCTCTATCAGCCGCCAGCCGCAAATCCCCAGGGCGATCTCCTGGGCCAGGCGCATCTCGTGCCCGCCGCCGTAGAGCTTGCCGGTAATCCCCCGGTCCATCGGGCTGTTCAATGGGTCGTTGCTGTCGAGCAGGTAGAGCAGGACCCGGCCGACCTGTGCCTTCCAGACGCGAAAACGGACGGTTCGTCCGGGGAAGTCGTAAGCGACGTGCAGCCAGGAGCCGTTTCCCGCGATGACCGGTGTAATAGGGAGGCTCGCCGGATCATTATAGGGATAGATCTCCTGCTGGCGGCCACCGGCATCGACGACCTGCCGGAAATAGCCTTCCTGATAGAGCAGGCCCACACCGGCCACCGGCACGCCGAGGTCGCTTGCCCCCTTGAGATAGTCCCCCGCCAGGATCCCCAGGCCCCCGGCATAGATGGGAAGGGCCTCGCTGAGGCCGAACTCCATGCTGAAGTAGGCGATCGTGGGCAAAGGGGTCTCCCCGAAGATTCCATGGCTCCAGCAGGAACAGCCGAGATATGCCGTACGGGCTTCGGCCAGACGTTCCAGTTCTTTCCTGAATTTCCCATCCCCCGCCAGCTCCTCCAGCCGCTCCCTGGAAAGGTTCTGCAGGACCACGTAAGGGTTGCGGGTTCGCTCCCAGGTCTCCGGGTCCACGTCATTCCAGAAGGTGTCCCCGTCATGGCTCCACATCCAGCGCAGATCGGTTACCAGGTCTGCACAGGGTTCCAGCCCGGGGGGAAGTTTTCTCGGGAAAAAGGGTGCGGTCTCCATGGCTTTGCTCCTTGTGCATGTTTTTCGCTTCTGATTTGCTTTGCGTCCTTGGCGTCCTTCGCGAGAGGCCGCTTTCAGATTTTGCTTTTTGATCTTGTCTTACCCTTTGTGCCTGTGTGCCTCTGCCCCTCGCTTCTCAACTGTCCCCCTTCCATCGCCACTCGATAATTTCAGGCATGTCTTCACCGTACCGCCGGATGTATTCCTTGTGTTCGATCAGCCGGTCCCGCACGAACTGTTTGGTATAGGCTGCGACGGCATCGAGTTTCGGCACACGGTCGATCACGTCCGCCATCAGGTGGAACCGGTCCAGATCGTTGCGGACGGCCATGTCGAAGGGGGTGGTCGTGGTTCCCTCTTCCTTGTAACCCCGTACGTGCAGGTTTCCGTGGTTGGTCCGCCGGTAGGTCAGGCGGTGAATCAGCCAGGGATAGCCGTGGAAGGCGAAGATGATCGGCTTGTCCCGGGTGAAGAGGGCATCGAAATCCCTGTTGGAAAGCCCGTGAGGATGTTCTTCCTTCGGCTCGAGGGTCATGAGATCCACCACATTGATCACACGGATTTTAAGATCCGGCACATGTTCACGGAGAAGATCCACGGCCGCGAGGGTCTCCAACGTCGGAACATCCCCGGCGCAGGCCATGACCACATCGGGATCGGCACCGAGATCGCTGCTTGCCCACTCCCAGATCCCGATCCCCGAGGAGCAGTGCTTGACGGCCGCATCCATATCGAGGTATTGGAGGGAGGGCTGTTTCCCGGCCACGATGACGTTCACGTAGTTCCGGCTCCGCAGGCAGTGATCGGTGACCGAGAGGAGGGTATTGGCATCGGGGGGGAAGTAGACCCGGACGATGCCGGCCTTCTTGTTGACCACGTGATCGATGAAGCCGGGGTCCTGGTGGGAAAAGCCGTTATGGTCCTGGCGCCAGACATGGGAGGTAAGCAGGTAGTTGAGGGAGGCAATGGGGCGACGCCAGGGGATTTCCGTCTCCGTGACCTTGAGCCATTTGGCGTGCTGGTTGAACATCGAATCGATAATATGGATGAAGGCCTCGTAGCAGGAGAAGAAACCGTGCCGTCCGGTCAGGAGATACCCCTCCAGCCAGCCCTGGCAGGTATGCTCGCTCAGGATTTCCATGACACGGCCGTCCGGCGCAAGATGGTCATCCTCGGGAATCTTCGGGTCCATCCAGGTCCGGTCCGTCACTTCAAACAGGGCGCTCAGGCGGTTCGAGGCGGTCTCGTCCGGACCGAAGACACGGAAATTGTGCATATTGCTTTTCATCACATCCCGCAGGAAGCGGCCCATCACCCGGGTCGCCTCGGCGGTCACCCGGCCCGGCTCCGCGACTTCGACGGCATACTCCTCAAAGTCCGGCAGTTTGAGATCGCGGAGCAGGATCCCCCCGTTGGCATGGAGATTGGCCCCCATCCGGCGCTCCCCCTTCGGGGCAAGTTCGGCCAATTCGGGACGCAGGGTGCCCTTCTCATCAAAGAGTTCTTCCGGCCGGTAGCTCTTCATCCATGTTTCGAGCAGCGTGACATGTTCGGGCTTGGTCGCCATCTCGGCAAAGGGGACCTGGTGCGACCGCCAGAACCCCTCGGTCTTGAGCCCATCGACCTCTTGGGGGCCGGTCCACCCCTTGGGGGTCCGCAGGATGATCATCGGCCAGCGGGGCCGGCCGGCCAGGCCGTGGGTCCGGGCCTCGTCCTGTATGGTTTTGATCTCGTCGAACACCGTCTCCAGGGTTTCGGCCATGACCCGGTGCATTGACTCGGGTTCCTCTCCTTCCACGAAGAAGGGATTGTAACCGTAGCCGACAAAGAGGTCCTTCAACTCCTCATGAGGGATGCGGGAAAGGACCGTGGGATTGGCGATCTTGTAGCCGTTTAAGTGCAGAATGGGCAGTACCGCGCCGTCACGAACCGGATTGAGAAATTTGTTCGAGTGCCAGGCCGTGGCAAGAGGTCCGGTTTCAGCCTCCCCGTCTCCCACCACGCAGGCGGCAACCAGATCGGGATTGTCAAAGACGGCGCCGAAGGCGTGTGCGACCGAGTAACCGAGTTCCCCCCCCTCGTGAATGGAGCCGGGGGTCTCCGGGGCGACATGACTCGGAATCCCGCCGGGGAAAGAGAATTGCCGGAAGAGCTTCTTCATTCCTTCCGCATCCCGTGAGATGTTCGGATAGAACTCGCTGTAGGTCCCCTCCAGGTAGGTATTCGCCACCAGGCCCGGACCGCCGTGGCCGGGGCCGGCGATATAGATCATGTTGAGATCCCGTTCACGGATCATCCGGTTGAGATGAACGTAGATAAAATTCAGCCCCGGCGTGGTCCCCCAGTGCCCCAGGAGTCTGCGCTTGATGTGCGGAAGCGACAGGGATTCCCTGAGCAGCGGATTGTCATAGAGATAGATCTGGCCGATCGAAAGATAGTTGGCCGCCCGCCAGTAGGCGTCCATCTTCTTGAGTTCCTCCTGTGACAACGATTGATTCATGGCAGCCTCCACTGTGGTTTTATGGTGCTACATTACGGAGCAGGTAGGCCGTATGCCGGGCGATCATCAGCTCCTCATTCGTATGGGTCACACGGACCGTAACCCGGGAACCGGACGCCGAGATGATCGGCGCATGGCTCCGGTTCCGCTCCGGATCAAGCGTGAGTTCCAGGAATTCCAGTCCGTCGCAGATGCGCCGCCGGATCTTTGCGGCATGCTCTCCGATCCCCCCGGTGAAGACAAGGGTGTCAAGCCCGCCCAGCGCTGCCGTCAGCCCTCCGAGAAACTTCCGGGCCTGGTAGCAGAAAAGGTCCACGGCATCTTTGGCCCGGGGATCTTTTTCTTCTTTTGCCAGCAATTCCTTCATATCGCCGGAAGTTCCCGAAACCCCGAGAAGGCCGGACCTGCGATTCACCAGCTCATTCAGCTCCCGGGGTGTCATTCGCTTCTGTTCCAGAAGGTAGAGAAGCAGGCCGGGATCGAGATCCCCGGATCGTGTGCTCATGACCAGTCCCCCGGCCGGGGTAAAGCCCATGGTCGTATCGAGGCACTGTCCTTTGTGCACGGCGGCCATGGAGGCGCCGTGTCCGAGGTGGGCGATGATGATGCGGCCGGCGGCCGCCTCCCGGCCCGCCTCCTGTTTCAGCACCTCCATGATATATTCGTAGGAAAGACCGTGAAATCCGTATCGGAGGACTCCATTCCCGAACAAATCTCCCGGGAACGGGTATCGCTGGGCCACGGGGGGCATCCGGCGGTGAAACATCGTGTCGAAGCAGGCAACCTGGGCCAGGGCGGGATAGTCCCGGCCGATCGTTTCGATGGCGGACAACTCGTGGGGGAGATGTTCCGGCACGAAGGGGGTCAGGCGTTTCAGCTCCGCGAGCAGCCCGGGGGTGATCCGTTCCGGCCGGCTGTGGCGAATGCCCCCGTGTACCACCCGGTGCCCCACCGCGTCCAGGTCCCGATCGAGGGCCTGCCCCCGCAGCCGGTCGAGGAGAAGCCGCATCGCCGTCCCGTGGTCGGGAAGGGAACGTTCCTCATGGATCCACGTTTCGCCCTCCCCGTTCCGGGCGGAAAAGAGACCCCCGTCCGGTCCGATTCCCTGCATCTCTCCCGTCAGGATTCGCTCCTCCTCTTTTTCCATTCGGTAGAGAGAGAACTTGATGCTGGAAGAGCCGCTGTTGATCGTCAGGATCTTTTTCCGGTGTTCATCTTCCATGAAGATCCGTCACTCCAAGCCGGGGGTGGAGGAAACGCGCAACATTCATGCCATCCGAAATTAGCAGAGAGATTTTGCAGAATCGTCATTTTCTCTTTCATAATTCCGGTGGAACAGTGCTTCATGGTTTATCCCCTTTCCCGGTTTCTGTCAAGCCGGCGGCGGCGGAGGGGTCAACAGGAAATAGGCGGGACGGTTCTTGAAGGGGGTATAGAGCGGGTCTCCGATCAGGACCATCCGCCAAGAGAGAAAAGGGTTGCTCAGTGCAAAAACCTCCACGAGGGTATAGCGCCCGGTCATGA
The DNA here is from genome assembly GCA_013151235.1 of Deltaproteobacteria bacterium. Taxonomy (NCBI): domain Bacteria; kingdom Pseudomonadati; phylum Myxococcota; class Myxococcia; species Deltaproteobacteria bacterium. Next base: position 102,342 of record JAADIO010000002.1, read on the forward strand.
GCAGGGGGAAGAAAATCGAGGGGGGTGGAAAGGCCGCGAGATAGGGCTCCGCCACCGGCCCCAGGGTTGCCGTCACCCCTTTTTCAATCATTCTTTTTACCCAGTAGTTCCCTTTCTTCCCGTGCAGGGATCTGCATTCGGCACTGGCCACATGGTACCCCACTGCGCCCCTGACCCATGTAAAGGCATCCCGGTATTCTGCAAGGCTGTACCATCCGCAATAGAGTGCCGCGTTGGGGCAGTCGCCCGGCCCGAAGAGTTCCGGCCGACTATCCAGAACCACGGGAAAGGCTGCCTTCCGGAGGATTTTTGCGGTTCTCCGGATATTCTCGTCATAATTCCCGTAAGCGCTCTTGCCGGATCTCAGTCCCCTGGCATCGAGGTATAATTTGCCGGAAAGCCCTCTCTTTTCCACCCGGATTGCCGTTTCAACCAGGCCGCGGGCCAGTGCGACCGTCGGGGCGTCTAATCGGCTCACCAGCAATACCGGTTTCTTCCTGCCGCCTTTTTCTCGATTTCCCAGGAAATCGGGATTGGGACGCGGCCCGGCAAGCGGATAGGGAACGGAAAGAAGAAGGGCAAGTTCGGAGTCCACCGACGCAACGGTATCCCTGCCGGAAAGATGATTGAGTTGTGCATTTACCCTGCGGATCTCCTCCTTCAATCTCCGCAGGCTCCCCTTTTTCCGATCCTTTTGAAGAACGGAGAACGCCTTCTTCTTTTTCCGGACGGATTTCCGTACCGCCCGGACCTCCCCGTCCGAAACCCCGGCGGGGCGTTGCGGGCCGATCCGGAGGGGGACGCCGTAGGTGGTCACGATACAGCGAATCTTCTCCCCCCGGGAGCGAAGCTTTCTCACGATCTTTCTAAGGGGGGCAGCGATCAACCGCGCATAGTCACGCCGGGAGATCTGTTCTCCTTTCGGCATGTCAAGGGCGGAAAGATGTCCGGCGGGAATGTGCCTCCGGGCCATGTAGAATTTCCCCAGTCGCACCGATGCGGAGGTGCGGGAATTCACCAGGACCAGGATCTCTTCCGGGAGGAGAACGGCTTCCGCCGGTGTCGACAGAGGAACGACCACAGAAAAGAAGCAAAGCAACAGGAGTGAGAAGATTTGTGCAGGCATGGTGATGAGATATTTTATACGCGTAACGCCCTCTCTATAAAATCTAATGAAGGTTTTTTCCCGATGGCTCCATCCATCCGTAGCCATCGGGTGCAAGGCCGGACTACATCCGTAAAATCAAGATACATTTTGTTTCGGGAATCCACAAGGGGGATTTTCAAATTTCGTGTCAATGGTATCGGAAAGTGCTTGACATTTATGATTATATGAGTATATGGTCATATAATGTTAATTAAAGAGAGGGTTCGCATGAACGAGATCATGATCCGCCAAGCGGCGGTGTTAAAGGCGCTTGCTCAACCGACCCGGATGCAGATCCTGGAGCTGCTCCGTCAGGGGGAGCGCTGTGTCTGTGAGATTATCCCAGCGCTCCAGGAGGAGCAGTCCAATCTTTCCAAGCATCTTGCCTCGTTACGACACGCGGGGATTGTGAATCTACGCAAGGAAGGCACCAGCAATTACTACAGTGTTCGTCACCCCGAGGTCTTCCGGATCCTCGATCTGGCCCGGAAGATCGTTGAAAATGAGGTCAAACGATCCGCAAACATGTTGAAGGGATTAAAGGTCAAATCATGAGAAAAGGTTTCTTCACGTCACGACTCCACGTTGCGGTCCTGGCCTGCCTGCTCCTCCTCTATCCGGTGGTTTCCGATGCCGGGGAGGCGCTGACCCTTGACCAGGCTTTCCATACCGCACTGACCGAAAGCCCCCTGGTTGCCCGGAGCCGTCAGGATGTTGAGGCTGCAAGTCAGGGAAGAAGAGCCGCTCGGGGAAAGCGGCTTCCCCGGATCGACCTGTACGCCCGGGCCGTACGGTTGAGCGATCCCCAGGTGGTGATCCCGATCAAGAGCTTTAATATGAAGACCCCTCCGGCCTTTAGTCGCGATCAATACGGCGCCGGTGTAACCTTCCGGCTTCCTCTCTATGAAGGCGGTCGTCTCAAACGTGCGGTGACTGTCGCCGAATTCTCCAGGGAGATCTCCAAGTCCGGGCTCCGGCTGACGACCCAGGACCTGCTGGCCGATGTCACCAACATCTTCAACCGGATCCTCTATCTCAAGGGGTTGACCGCAGCGGAAGAGGAAACGTTGACGGCGCTGAAGAAGGCACGAGAAGATGCGGCGCTCAAGCTGAAGGTTGGACGAATCGCCCCGGTCGATCTCATGCGGATTGAGACCCAGGTGGCCGAACAGGAACAGGCATTGATCCAAAGCCGGGAGGATCAGAGGCGGTCGCAACAGACCCTCGCCCTGCTTCTCGGCTGGAAACCCTCCCGGGAACCCGAGGCGGTAGGCACATTGGCGCCCCCGGCGCCCGGATCCGTTCCGACCGAGGATGAAATCGCAAAGACCCTGATCGAAAAACGCCCCGATATCCAAATGGCGATCGGAAAGGTTCGGAAGGCGGCGGCCACAGTCGAAATGATCCGGGGATTGCATCTCCCTTCGGTGGACCTGGTGACGGATTACGGCAAGAAGACCGGAAGCGGCGGACAGGGCGGCGAAGAGGTCTGGTCCGGGGGGGTCGTCGTGAATCTCAACCTTTTCAGCGGCGGCACGATCTCGGCCCAGGCCGCGCAGGCCGAAGCCCGCCTCTCTGCTGCCGAGGAAGAGCTCCGGCAGGCGAAGCTCAAGGCCCGGACCGAGATCCTGCATGCCCTTTCCGGTATGCGGGAGGCCCGGCATCGGTTTGAGGTGGCCGCTTCGGCCAGGAAGACCGCAGAGGAGACCTACCGGATCGAAGATCTCCGGTATCGGAAGGGGGATGGTACCGTGACGGACAGCCTTCTGGCCCAGGGGGCCTGGCTGTCCGCCCGGGCGAACGAGCTGGCTGCACTCTTCGATATGCAGAAGGCGGTCGTGGACTACCGGCTCGCTGCGGGCACCATTGATGAGGGGCTG
>JAADIO010000003.1 GCA_013151235.1 Deltaproteobacteria bacterium
CACGATCTCGCCCTTTTTCCCGACCTTTCTGCGATGCTCGGCTGCGTGAAGGGGTTACTCTCCCCCTACGGGGGAGCATAGGAAAAACCCGCACTTTAATTTTCTTGCCTTCCCCGTGACTCCCCGTGTCCCCCGTGGTCAATGCTTTTGATCTTTGCCTTTGCGCCTTGCTCCTCCGTGCCAAGTCTATTGTTCCTGATCCTCTTCCCGGATCCGCCGAAGCATCTCCCGATCTTCCTCACTCAATTCAGCCTTCTCCAACAGATCGGGACGGCTGCAAAAGGTCTTTTTTAACGCGCAATATCGCTGGTACCGTTTGATCTTCGCGTGATGGCCCGAAAGCAGGATCTCCGGGACCTTCATCCCGCGGTATTTTTCCGGCCGTGTGTACTGAGCATGCTTCAGTAGCCCCCCGGAAAAAGAATCCGATACGACCGACCGTTCATCCCCCACGACGCCGGGAAGATTTCTCGAAACCGCATCAATCAACACCAAAGCCGCCAGTTCCCCGCCGGAAATCACGTAATCGCCGATGGAGATCTCTTCATCGACAAGATGAGTCAAAACCCGGTCGTCAACCCCTTCGTATCGGCCGCAGATCAGAGTCAGCGCCCTGCTTTTCGATGCCAGGCGTTCCGCCGCCGCCTGGTTAAAAACATGCCCCTGCGGGGAGAGGAGAATCACCTTCGTTTCCGGCTGTCTCTCCCGGATCAGATCGACCGCCCGAAAGATCGGCTCCGGCTTCAGGACCATCCCTTCGCCGCCGCCGTAAGGATAATCATCAACCGTTCGGTGCTTGTCCCTCGTAAAATCCCGGAGCAAATGAACCCGGACGGAAATCTTTCCGTCCTTTTGTGCCCGTCCGATAATCCCCGATTCTGCATAGACCTGAATGATCTCCGGAAAGAGAGTCAATACATCCCAGTCAAATTGGCTCAAAAAGCCCCTCCATGACGTGGATGATCATCTCTCCCCGCGCAAGATCGACCTTCCGGACCACCTCCGCAATCGCCGGGATCAGGATTTCCTTTTTCCCCTTCCGGACCACATAGACGTCGTTGCTGCCGGTTTCCAGGATCTCCGTGACACTTCCCAGGTCCAGACCTTCTTCACTTACCACGGCAAGACCGATGATATCCGCATGATAGTAACGCCCCTCCCCAAGGGGAAGCGCCTGCGAACGATGGATCAGGATCCGGCTCTTCAAAAAGGGCTCGATCTCATCCAGCGTATCCAGACCGGCAAAGTGAAGGATCAGACGGTCTTTCTGAAAACGGACCCGGTCAATCCTGACCTTCTGCCGTTTCCCCGCAGGATCCTCCAGCACGACTTCTTCCAGATCGAGAAACCGACGGGGAGAATCGGTCAGGGGATAAACCTTGACCTCACCCCGGATGCCGTGTTTCCGGAAAACAGTGCCGACCTCAATCCATTCTTCCATAGAACCGGAAAAACCGTCGCTTGAATCAGAACGCATGGGAGAACCGTATCACAAAGCCATCATTCGATGATCTCAAGAACGCAACGCTTGCCCATCTTGGTCCCTGCTGCATTCAGGATGGTCCGGAGCGCACGAGCGGTTCGTCCCTGTTTTCCGATCACCTTTCCCAAGTCATCCTGGGCAACCTTCAGCTCAATAACCGTTGTCTTCTCTCCCTGCACCTCCTGTACTTCAACATCCTCGGGATGATCCACCAGCGCTTTCACGACGTAGATTATAAGTTCTCTCATCTTCGGTCACCCTCCACTTGCGCATCCACCATCACCGAGCCTGTGGAACCGCTACGATGCGTTCTGACAAAACCTGGCCCAGATCCCCGAGCTTTTCAGAAACCGTTTGACCGTCTCCGTCGGCCGGGCTCCGGAGCCTAACCACTTCAAGACCGCTTCTTCCTGCAACACAATTTCCGACGGTTCCTTCCGGGGATCGTAGGTCCCGACCTGTTCGATGAATCTCCCATCGCGTGCCTTCTGAGAATCCATCACTACAATCCGATAGAAGGGAGACTTCTTTGCTCCATACCGGCTCAGTCGTATTGATACTGCCATCGCTTTCCACCTCCTTATTGTTTAAGATCACGATATTTTTTATCTTCGGATTTTTCTCTTCTTCTTCAGTTTTTTCCGGAACCTTCCGCCGCCGCCCATGGCCGGGAGATTCCCCATTCCCATGTTCGGCATCCCACCGGGAAAGGCCGGCATCCCTCCCTTTGAAAACATCTTCATCATCTTCTGCATCTGGGCGAACTGCTGCAGGAGACGGTTCAGGTCCTGCACCGTCGTGCCGCTTCCCCGGGCAATTCGTTTTTTACGGCTTCCGTTGATCACTTGGTAGCGTTCCCGCTCGGCGGGAGTCATGGAACCGATCATCGCTTCAATCCTGGAAAGTTCCTTTTCATCGGGACGGGCCGCCGAAAGTTCCTGTATCCGGCCCATACCGGGGATCATTTTCATCAACGATTCCAAGGATCCCATCTTCTTGATACTCTTGAGCTGATCCCGAAAATCATCAAGGGTAAACTGCTGTTTCCGAATTTTTCTTTCCAGCTTCTCCGCCTGTTTTTCATCAAAGGTCGCCTCCGCCTTTTCAATGAGGGTCAGCAGGTCTCCCATCCCGAGGATCCGGGAAGCCACCCGGTCGGGGTGAAAAACTTCAAGCTGGTCCAGCTTCTCGCCCATCCCGACAAACTTGATCGGCTTGCCCGTTACGTAACGGATGGAAAGGGCGGCGCCTCCCCGGGCATCGCCGTCAAGCTTGGTCAGGACGACACCGGAGATTTCGAGCTGTTCATTAAAACTCCGGGAGATATTGACGGCATCCTGCCCCGTCATGGCATCCGCCACAAAGAGGATCTCATGAGGCGAGACCTTCGTCTTGATCCTGGAGAGTTCTTCCATCAGGGCCTCATCGATATGGAGCCGTCCGGCCGTATCCAGCAGGACGAGATCGAATCCTTCGGCCCGGGCCTTTTCCAGCGCCTCTCGGCAGATCGAAACAGGGTCCCGACTTTCCGTACTGTAGACGGGCACGCCCAACTGTTCGCCCAAAACCTGCAACTGCCGGATGGCCGCCGGGCGGTAGACGTCGGCCGCCACCATCAGGGGACGGTGCCCTTTCTTCTTGTAAATATGAGCAAGCTTGCCTACAGTTGTGGTTTTCCCAGAGCCCTGCAGACCGACCATCATGATCACCGTGGGCGGGGTGGAAGCCAGTTGCACCTTGCTTTCTTCCGACCCCATAAGGCCCGTCAATTCATCCTGTACGATCTTGATGAACTGCTGTCCCGGATTCAGGCTCTGATGGACCTCCGTCCCGCAGGAGCGTTCCTTCACCTTCTCCAGAAACCCCCGGACGACCTTGTAATTGACGTCCGCCTCAAGGAGGGCCATCTTGACTTCGCGCAGGGCTTCCTGAACGTTCTCATCGGAAAGTTTTCCCTTGCCGGTAACATTCCTGATAATTGAATTCAGTTTTTCCGAAAGGGTATCAAACACAGATCACTCCTGCAACGCTTCGTATCATTTTTGCACGAAAAAGCCAAAAAAAACCTCATGGATTTCCCGTCCAGACCTAAAGCTTATAAATGTTATTGATTTTTTACACTTCTGTCAAGAAAATAAAGCCTGACATCCGGGAATGGGAAAGAGATTCCCGGCAGGAGATCAGGAGAGCTCATTTCGGAAACGATCCAGGGTTTTCTGATAATCCTCCGTCCCGAAAACCGACGACCCGGAAACCAGTACATCGGCACCCGCCTGAGCAATCTTTTTCGCGTTCGTAACCGTTACACCACCGTCGACCTCAATCTCCAGGTCGAGCCTCCTCTCCACCACCATCTCCTTGAGCCGGGTGATCTTGGGGAGGACCCCTTCAATGAAGCTCTGCCCGCCGAAACCGGGGTTCACCGTCATGACGAGTACCAGGTCAAGATCGGCCAGGACATACTCAAGAATCGACAGCGGCTGATGGGGATTCAGGGCTACTCCGGCCTTTTTCCCCAGGTCCTTGATCTGGTGAATCGTCCGGTGGAGATGGACGCAGGCCTCTGCATGGACCGTAAGGATGTCCCCGCCGGCCCCGGCGAATTCCGGGATATAGTCCGAAGGGTTTTCTATCATCAGGTGCACATCAAGGGGCAGATCGGTGATCCTGCGTACCGCCTTCACCACGGGAGGACCAATGGTGATGTTCGGCACAAAGTGCCCGTCCATAACATCGACGTGGATGTAATCAGCTCCCGCCGACTCCACGGCCCGGATCTCTTCGCCCAGACGTGCAAAATCAGATGACAGAATCGACGGCGCGATCTTGACCATATGAAAACCTCCTGAAGGGTAACTGTTCAGGTCCCACCTCTTTTGCACTCCTCACGCCTTGTCCGGCGGAAAAACAGAAACAACCGGAATCGTTACCTTGAATGGTTTGAAAAACGTGGACAGACTACCTGAAAGACTTTCGCCTGTCAAGGAAGGAGAACCTTCGAAATTCTACCAACAGGGGGGGGATAAAATCTTCATCACACGGTTTAAAAAAAATTGACAGAACAGCCCCTGTTCACTATAATTCCGGATAAATCTTAGATGAATTCCAGTTCCCAAAGAAGCATAGACTCCGGATTCATTCTGCACCGTAAATGCCACTCTCCCTGCACAGGGATGAGGGGACTTGGCCGCAAGGTTTTCGGAACGGGGTGTTCTCCACACCTCAACAAAGAGGTGTGATCACCGGCTCCTGCAGACGGAGCGTTACAGGAGGGAAGGAATGGAAATTCTAAAAGAGATCGATGTCACCGGTAAGGTCTGCCCCGCCCCCCTCATTGCCTTGGCCAAGGAGGTGCGCCATCATGACAAGGGCGCACTCCTTCGGATCAAGGGCGACGACCCTCTCTTTGAAGAATCGATCCTCGACTTCTGCGCCGAAGGCGATCACAAAGTCGTCGAAACAAAGCGGGAAGGAAAGCGAATCAGTATCGTCCTGCAAACCTGAATCCACAGGGAGCCTCCCATGGAGAAAAACAGGATGGCCAAAAAAGGAACGATCATGGTCGTCAGCGGTGAGCTGGACCGGGTCCACACCGCTTTCCTCATCGCCACGGGATTTGCCGCCCTCGGCATGGAGATGAAGATGTGGTTTGTCTTCTGGGGACACAACTGCCTGAAGAAGCGGCGGGGACTTTTCACCCGGCGCCGCAGACCCGCTCCCGCCCGGGAAGGGACCTACCGGAATCTCGATACCGACAATCTCCTCCAACAGGTAGCAGAACTGTTCAACCGCGGCGGTGCCGAGCATCTCCCTCTCTCTCAACAGAACCTGATGGGCTTAGGCCCTGCCCTCATCCGGAAGATGATGAAAAAAAAGAATATCCCGACCCTGAAGGAACTGATCGCCGATGCCGATGATCTGGGAGTGAAGTTTATCCTCTGTCAGATCTGTGTCGATGTCCTTGGCCTGAACATCGATGATTTGATCATCCCTCAGGTAGAGGTCAAGGGGGTCTCAACCTACATGCAGGACACAATGGAGGCCCATGTAAACCTCTTTATCTGACGAGAATCTCTGACAGGAAAGATCGGCCATGAACCGGAAAAGCAAAGACCAATTAGAAGAAATCCTGAGGCTCCGGGAGGAGAACTCCTTTCTTCGGAAGTCGTTGAATGAGACCTCCGGTGGACAGGAGCTTCTCCGGCAGCGAAAGGAATTCTCCCAGATTCTCAAGGTCAGCCAGAAGGTCGTCTCCGAGCTGAATCTTCAAAAGGTCCTCAACCTCGTAGCGGAATCAGCCCGGGAGATCATTGAGGCCGACACCCTGGTTGTTCCCATCCTGAACAAAACACGCGACCACTATATTTACATGGCCGCTGAAGGGGAAGGGGCCGAAGAATTCACAAAGCTGCGATACAAGATTCATGTCGGCATGTGCGGATGGGTCCTCCGGAATGAACGTCCCCTTCTCTTCGGAGCACCTTCGGAGTGGTGGATGGAAGAGAAAACCCCATGGGAAGAAGGACAGCAGTCGGCTCTTTTGGTTCCCCTCTTCGGCCGGGAAGGGATCATCGGCGGACTTTCCGGCCTCGGAAAGCAAGGGGGCGGAAGCTTCACCGAACATGACCTTGATCTTCTGACCCTTTTTGCCAACCAGGTCAGCGTCGCGATTGCCAACGCCCATCTCTTTCATGAAAGAGAAGAAATCATCCGGAATATAGAAGAAGAAAAGGAACGGCTGGCCGTCACGCTTCGAAGTATAGGCGACGGAGTTATCACCACGGATACGACGGGGAATGTGGTTTTGATCAATAAAATTGCAGAAGAACTTACAGGATGGCATCAGGAAGAAGCAACCGGAAAACCGCTGCAGGAAATTTTTCATATCATCAATGAACAGACACGTATCCCTTGTGCCGACCCCGTATCAAAAGTATTACAACTTGGAAAGATCTGCGGCCTGGCTAACCACACACTCCTCGTTGCAAAAGACGGGACGGAGCGAATTATCACCGACAGTGGAGCGCCGATTCGGGACCGGGACTCGCGTGTGATCGGAGCGATCCTCGTCTTCCGGGATATTACTGAAAAACGGAAGATTGACTCGGAGCTAATGAAAATGGAAAAGCTCGAATCTTTGGGCGTTTTGGCCGGGGGAATCGCTCACGACTTCAACAATATCCTCGTTGCCATTCTCGGCAATCTCAGTCTCGCAACGGAAACTCTCTCTCCCGAGGACAAGCTCTATCCACTGCTTCAACAGGCGGAAAAAGCCTCACTTCGTGCCCAGGCATTGACAAAACAGCTGCTCACTTTCTCCAAGGGGGGCGCTCCGATCCGGGAACTCGCCTCTATTGCCGAGGTAATCCAGGATTCTTGTGACTTCGCTCTGCGGGGGAAGGGCGTCCGCTGCAATTACAAAATCCCGAATACTTTATGGCCTGTGGAAATCGATACAGGACAGATGAGCCAGGTGATTCAGAACCTGATTCTGAATGCCGCTCAAGCCATGCCGGATGGGGGAACAATCAATATTGCCGCTGAAAATCTGGCCTTGGGAAATAGTGAAAATCCTTCCCTTCAAGCTTCCCCCTACATCAAGATCCTCATTCAGGATAGCGGGAACGGAATCGCACCGGATCAGATCGGCCGGATCTTCGACCCTTATTTTACAACCCGGGAAGATGGGTCCGGCCTGGGCCTGGCCGTAACCCATTCCATCGTCACTAAACATGACGGTCATATCACAGTCACATCAAAAAAGAATCGGGGAACCACCTTCATCCTCTACCTTCCTGCAGTAACGGAAAAAGTCCCCCGGCAGAAAAGCAGCCGCTCAAAAACCGTCAACCAGAAGAGAGGACGGATCCTGGTCATGGATGATGAAGAAATCGTACGGGACGTTGCAGCAAAGATGCTGACCCGTTTCGGATTCGAAGCCGTTCCAACATGTTCCGGAGAGGAAGCCGTCAAGCTCTTTCGGGAGGCTGCCGAGAGAGGAACCCCCTTCGACCTGATCCTTGCAGACCTTACCATTCCCGGTGGAATGGGAGGCAAAGCCCTGGCCACCGAGATCCATCGAACCGACCCTGCAGCAAAGATCATTGCCTCCAGCGGCTATTCCAACGATTTCGTCATGTCTGATTATGAAAAATTCGGATTTTGCGGTGCAGTGGCCAAGCCCTACCGGTTGCAGGAACTTCAGGAGGTCGTTGACCGCATCCTGGGGGAAGAACCGGCATCGTCAAGTGATGCTGCAGGAACATGACCAATGGGTAGTATTCCCGCTGGACGGAAGAGATCCACTCCCACTTTCGCTTGGGGAATGTTTGTTATAAAGCTCGTTCCACCCTGATCATCCTGACAAATATTTTTTCTTCAGATCGTTTCCAGGCCAAAGAAGATGAAGTCGTAAAAAGTCGTTTTCCGGATTCCGTTCATGGTTCGACAAACTACCGAGCATGGTGAGCCGGTCGAACCACACGAACGGTCCATTAAACTTTCCGAACCACATGCCCGGAAGCTCGCCGAACCACACAAACG